>CAUZKS010000227.1:0-3866 GCA_963580625.1 Dehalococcoidia bacterium
GCTCCTGCTCCCAGACTTGCAGCAGTTCGAATCGCATTTCCTCCCGGGAAATCTCATCCAGCGCCCCAAAAGGTTCATCCATGAGCAGCAATCTTGGGTGATGAACCAGCGCCCGGGCGAGAGCGACGCGCTGACGCATTCCGCCGGACAACTGCCCCGGATAGTACCGGGCAAAGCGTGATATGCCGACGCGCTCCAATAGCTCAGTGACGCGTTCGTCGGCGCCATCATGGCTACCCGTGATATCAAGCGTCAGGCGAACGTTGGAGGCCACGTCCAGCCACGGCAGCAGCCCGGGATCTTGAGTGACCAATCCGTGAGCTTGAGACCGTCTTGCTGCCCGGGTACCAGAACCAAACACCAACACCTGTCCGTCCGTGGGAGGCAACAGGCCGGCGATTATGCTCAGTAGAGTTGTCTTGCCGCATCCAGACGGCCCGATCACAGCGACGAACTCGCCGTCATTAACGGTCAGATCGACTCCGGTTAGCGCAGCGACGGTTTCATTCCCCACCGGATATCGGTGAGAGAGTTGGCGCACCTCTACCGCCGACTCTGGTGACACATCAGAATCCTGAGAGGTGCTAGTCAAGTTATTCGCAGGAGTCTGGGGACGAAGAGGATGTACGCGACATTTATAATCATACCGACCGCTATCTTACGTCGTAGATGAACCTGTCGAACCCGACCTGCGGATAAAAAACAGTTCTTCAAGAAGTCGGATATCTGGCCGTACCCGTCATCGGCGCACAAGCTTAGATAATCCCTGGTACCTATGTGAAGGCGCGGAACTTTGACACTATTTCGGGTAAATGCGCCAACTCACGTGTCGCCCATCCCTCGTCCATATTTCCGTATCGGCTTATCGCTCCGGCGACTTTGGCCGCCGAATTAGTCGCTGCACCGGCATTCAAAAAGAATGCCCTGGTCCGTCGGGCCATAACGTCCTCAAGCGTCAGGGCCATCTCTTTTCGAACCGCATACACAGCGTGGGAAAGCCGGTACGGGAGGTCGTCAGTCCAGGGTGCATTCAATTCAGGAATCTGAGCCTCAAGCTCCTGAAGGTCGGCAAGTTCTGATCCATATAACGAGTCTGGATCAACTATCGATGTGGCCGCGGCGACATTGTCGGTCGCAACATCAAGGGCTCCCTGCAATTTGAGATCTATGGATCTGCTCGGTTTGTCCGAAAGCCCTCCAACCTGCGCGGCCGCAGACACCGTTTGCTCGGCCATCAGCCGAGCCGTCGTCCACTTCCCGCCTGTGATAGTGACAAGACCAGAATCCGAGATGAATATTCTGTGTGAACGAGCGATTTTCGACGTAGATGAGACCGAACCGCTGGAGACCAGTGGCCTTATGCCTGTGAAGGTGGAAAGTATCTTTGCCCTTCCCACTTCCGGCAGATATTTTTTCAGTTCCTCTACCAAGAACTCGACATCCTGCTCAGGTGCCACAGGATCGGCATCTGGCGACGCCACGTTGACATCCGTTGTCCCCACGATAGTTCCACTCAGCCAGGGCAGGGCGAACAGGACTCTACCGTCGCTCGTGCCTGGAATCAGAAGGCCGTGATGGCCGTCGAGCAGGGTTCGGGCCATTACGAGATGTGTGCCGCGGCTCCAATGCAGCAGTCCAATGGGAGTATCACTTCCAAGGCTGATCGTGCTGTCAGTGTGCACACCGGTCGCATTAATCGTGACCTTCGCATTGATGGTCAACGAACTGCCGTCGACATTGTTTTGCGCTTCGACGCCGACAACGCGTCCAGAGTTCGCCTGAATCGCACGTACAGTCGCATGGTTGAGGACAGCCGCTCCGTGAGCGGCGGCCGTTTTCGCGATAGCCAATGCCAACCTTGCGTCGTCCGTTTGTCCATCGGCAAATACCATGCCGCCCCTCAGTCCATCGGCCTCGATACCCGGGACGGCATCGGTGAATGACTTCGGGTTTAAAAAGCGTGCCTTTGGGAATCCTGCCCCTCGTGACAGGGCGCTATAGCCCGTTATTCCGATGGAATTCTTGAATTTCTGCCAACGGGAGTAGGCCGGGACGGCGATCGGCAACGGGCGCACGAGATGTGGGGCGTTCTGTCTGAGGAACCTACGTTCTCGAAGAGACTCGCGGACCAGGCCGAGGCGGCCTTGTCGCAAATATCGGACGCCACCGTGGATCAACTTGGTACTTTCACTCGAGGTTCCGGAAGCGAAGTCGCCTCGCTCGAGCAGGACGGTTGAGTACCCCCTCGATACCGATTCGAGCGCTGTGTAAAGTCCTGTGGCACCGCCTCCGACGACTAGGACATCGACGGATCGACCGTCCGACTCGATGTAGTCGAGTATCGAACTTCGGTCAAACGGTAATCGGTCGATGGGAAGAGTCCTAACGTGCTGATCGGCGATTGTGGTTGACACCGACCGACCCTAAAGAAAGCGGCCCCAGTCTCCGGTCAACGCGGACCAACTCTGGGATGGATGGAGTCAGTCTTCGAGTAAATGCCAGTGCGCGTGTTTGACCCGGGATGCGACAGGCTCATTTGGTGGGCCCTGTCGGATTCGAACCGACGACCTGCGGATTAAAAGTCCGATGCTCTGCCAACTGAGCTAAGGGCCCCACCCGCGCACAAACGGCCGATCCCGTGGCCGGGACGGCACCGCTTAGCGTACGCTGTGCTCCATTGAATCTGTGCGACGGTTCCGTGTCAACGATTCCAGGCACCAATCGGGTGTTTCCATCTATCCGGCATCCATCGGAACACGATGACGGATTGGCAACCAGCGGCAGGGGCGGTTACTCTCCTCGCAATTAGACCTGCAACCTCGACTCTCCTATCCAGCGAGCACGTGAAATGGACCCGGACCGCATCCACGATTGGCTACGTGGCCCTATGGTCGCCGTGGCGACGCCGTTTACCGAGGATTTTGAACTCGACTTGGACGCGCTTCGCACCAACATCAGGTTCATGATCGATCGTGGCGTGAAGACCGGGCAGGGAAGTCTGCTGGTCGGCGGCGCAGGCGGCGAGCACCCCGTCCTGAACATCGAAGAACGCATGGCGGTCATGACCGCATCTGTCGAAGCGGCAAACGGCGAGGCGCCGGTGGTCACATCGATACAGCACACCGACCATCGCGCCACCGTGGAGATGGCGCGCCACGCGGAAGCCGTCGGGATGCAGGGCGGGCAGCTCGGCCCCACCTACTACTACGATTCCACCGAGAGCGACGCCCGGCGTCTCTTTGAGCGAGTCGCGGGGCAGGCATCGCTCACTCTCATGATCTATCACACCTGGTGGGACGGACTGGTGATGAGCCCGGAATTGCTCAGGGATCTGGCGAGCATTCCTACGGTGAAGGCGCTCAAGTGGAGCCACCCGGACGACACGGCCTATCGCGAAGGACTGCAGGAGTTCGCCGGACAGCTAGCGACCATCGATAACTCGAACAACCACGTCTTGAGCCACATGTATGGCGCGACCGGGTTTATCACCCACCTGTCCGGCTTCTGGCCGGAGTACCCGCTGGATATCTGGAACCGGCTTGAAGCGAAGGACTACGACGGCGTTCGTGATCGGCTGGCAGAATTCAAGTGGCCATGGGCCACTTGGCGATCCAAAGTGGCCGCCGTTACCGGCGGCGAAGGACCGTTCATCAAGGCGGCGATGGAGGCAGTTGGATTAAGTGCAGGACCTCCACGGCCACCGTCAATTCGTCCGCCAGAGGAGTTGCTTGTTGAACTCAGGGCGCTTCTTGTTGAGTGCAAGGTGCCGATGGCCAAAGTAGAACTGGCATCTGCTGACTGACAAGAGACGCCGAGACGAGGTCCAACGCGAGGATCGGGAATTGACCTCGAAGCCTATGATTTTC
>CAUZKS010000228.1:0-3863 GCA_963580625.1 Dehalococcoidia bacterium
CCGGTCTGCTAAACCGGCTCCCCTTCCAGAACGTCTCCGTCCAACCGCACAAGCCGCACACGTTCGATCACGTTCTCAAGGGCCCGCACACCGGCAGGAAGATCCGAGCTGTTTCTTCGCACGCGGAGATAGGTATCCGTCAGCCCTGTCGCCGGGGCGTTGTTTTCCCACAGCACCGGTGCGACCCCACCGACGGCGTCCTCGCGAAACGACCGGGATAGCACGGAAGCCAGTTCTCGCATCTCGGCGGCTCGCCGGGTCCGGACCCCGTGATCCACGTGGTCGTCAAAGTGGGCGGCACTCGTTCCGGGCCGTTCCGAGTACGGGAACACATGTAGATCGGCGAACCCGACGCGCTCAATCACGTCCAGGGTCGAGCGATGATCGACCTCAGTCTCGCTCGGAAAACCGGCTATCACATCGCCGGTAATCATGGCATCCGGGACGGCCGATCTGACCCGTGCGACCGTTAGCACAAACTCATCGGCCGTGTATCGTCTACGCATCCGGTTCAGAATCGCGTCGCTTCCGGACTGCAGCGCCATGTGGAAATGCCTGCACAGGCGACCCTCACCTTCATCTGACCAGATATCCAGAAGCTCGTCGGTGATCTCCGCAGGTTGAAGCGAAGACACCCGCAGCCGTTCGATCCCAGTCTCGTTCAGCACACGCTTGAGCATCGCCGCCAGGTTCGTCTCAGGGAGGTCGAATCCATAACTACCCAGCTGAGTGCCCGTTAAAATCACCTCACGAGCGCCCTCGTCCACCTGTCGGACCACCTGTCGAACGAGCATGTCGTCCGGCACGCTCCGCTCACGTCCGCGGACCCTCGGAACGATGCAGTAAGAGCAAACCTGATCGCAGCCTTCTTGAATCTTTAATGAGACCCTTGACCGTCCGAGCAACGCACCCGATCCCGCTGGCAGCGCACCATCGGCGCATGGCGTCAACGAAACACCGAGTCTTTCGGTCACGGTGCGCGTGATATCGAGCTTCTGCTGGTTCGTGACCACCAGGTCCACGACGTCTAGCGCATCCACCTCGCCGGGATCCCGCTGAGACATGCATCCCGTGGCAACGATCAGCGCCTCTGGATAGGCCCTGCGCGCTTTCGATAGGGCCTGCCTGGCCTTCCTGTCCGCTACGTGGGTAACGGTACAACTGTCCAGCACAAAAACGTCCGGCGTCTCACCATCCGCTGCGATGGCGTACCCGACAGACACGAACTCCCGGGCCATCCTCTGACTGTCCGCCATGTTCAACTTGCATCCGTGGGTCTCGATCTTCACCCGCGGTGCGTCCACACCGACCGCACCAGTCACGGGCGCAGGAAGGTTGATAGATCGAAGCTCCGGCATGGGGTTATCTAAAGCCATTGGGAAATTTAGGCATCTCTCGTGCCTGAGAACGGGGATAATGGGCCGATTGGTGACATCATGGCGAATTCATGACTCTGCCGTAACGTTTTACTAAGGCCATTATCATCCCGAGTCCGTAGCTGAATCATCGGGGACCAGTATCGATCTTCCTATTGAGACGGGTGCGTCCGCCATTAATTCACCCCGTGGCCCGTTCAGCCCCGGGCACGCTGGCCCTATAATCCTGCGGTGCGTCGGACGATTTTTGTCCTGACGCCGGAACAGAACATTCCTGTAAGTGCACCTCAGATGCCTGGCGAGGCGACCAAACGACGACCGCATCCTGGCGGGATTATCGGTTCGTACGCCAGTCTGAGGTAAGGAAGGCATCACCGTATGACCGAACGAGTCGTGGTTACGGGCGTGGGCCTGATCACCCCTGTCGGCGTAGATCGCGCGACCACGTGGAAAAACCTCGTGGACGGAAAGTCCGGCATCCAACAAATCGAGTCGTTTGACGCCGAAGGATTCGAAAGCCGCATCGCCGGCGAGATCCCTGAATTTGACCCACTTGAACGTCTCGAGCGCAAAGCATCCCGACGTCTCGATAGATTCTCCCAGTTCGCATGCGTGGCCAGCCTTGAGGCGATGGAACAAGCCGGGCTGGACATGGAGAAAGAAGACGCCACCCGCGTTGGAGTGCTGATCGGCAGCGGAGTTGGCGGCATCATCACGCTCTCCAACCAGTTCGATGTGCTCCGTGAAAAAGGCCCGACAAGGGTCAGTCCCTTCTTGATTCCCATGATGTTGACCGACCTCGCAGGCGGTCAGGTTTCGATGCTTATCGGGGCCAAAGGCCCCAACTTCGCCGTCGTATCCGCATGCGCCACCGGCGCCGACTCGATCGGCGAGGCGAAGGAGATGATCGAACGCGGTGATATCGACGTTGCGATCGCTGGCGGCACCGAGGCCGGTGTCTGCGAAATAGCGGTCGCTGGCTTCAGCGCCTGCATGGCCCTTTCCAAAAACAACGACGACCCGCAGGGCGCTTCAAGGCCCTTCGACGCTGAACGAGATGGGTTTGTGCTGGGCGAAGGCGCAGGCGTACTTGTGCTTGAATCCATAGAGCACGCCATGGCACGCGGCGCAGAGCCCCTGGCAGAGCTCGCCGGTTACGGCGCCACTTCTGACGCATTCCACGTCACCCAACCGGGTCCCGGCGGCGTTGGCGCGGCACGTGCGATGACGATCGCCATGAAACAGGCGGGCGTATCGCCGGACGAGGTCGACTACATAAACGCACATGGCACATCCACGCCGTTGAACGACAAGACCGAAACAGAGGCTATGAAGGCCGCATTTGGCGACGCCGTCACAGGCGTCCCGGTCAGCTCCACGAAGTCGATGACGGGACACCTGCTCGGCGCCGCTGGCGGTGTTGAAGCTGCGGTCTCAGTAATGGCGATCGCAAAGTCGGCGATTCCGCCCACGATCAACCTCCAGAACCCGGACCCCGAGTGCGACCTCGACTACACGCCGAACCTCGTACGACGGGGCGTAATTCGAACGACCATGTCCAACTCTCTCGGATTTGGCGGCCACAATGCGAGCCTCTTATTCAAGTCGTTCGAGGGTTAGGCATATCTACTCCTTTGCCATAAGGGACAAGCGATCTGGGACCGGCAAGCGTTCCAGATCAAATCGTGCTCTTCTCCCTCAGGTAAACGCGCCTTCCCGCGGGCGAGCAACCAGTTGAACGGTCGTCGCTGGACCATCGCTCCGGAACCTGCGCCGGAAGCACTGTCGCAGCTCATGACAGCGTCCTCTCGGTCGGGCCAGTTGGGTGCACGTCTACTTCACAACCGGGGCATGCGCGACTCAGAAGAGGCCCTTACCTTCCTCCAGCCTGATTTGAACCAGTTGGGCGATCCATTTGAACTTCCAGATATGGAAGCCGCCGTAGATCGTGTGTTTAGGGCAATCGGCAATCAGGAAAAGATCGCCGTCTATGGCGACTTTGACGTCGACGGCCTCTCCGCCACAGCGCTGCTGCTGCACGCCATCCGCGACCTGAGCGGAACAGCGGTCGCCCACATACCCGGGAGGGACGGATCAGGCCACGGCCTGGACAACAACGCCCTCACCCGCCTCAACGCTGACGGCGTGACTCTCGTAATCACGGTGGACACCGGCTCAAACGATGCCGACCAGATCACATTTGCCGAGACGATCGGCGTGGACGTCATCGTGACGGACCATCACATCGTCGAACCGGGCCTCAGACGCCCCCTTGCCCTTGTGAACCCGCACATGGGATCCGACGGCGTTGGCGAAGGGCTAACGGGGGCTGGCGTCGCCTTCAAACTCGCACAGGCCCTCTACTCCCGGACCGATCTCAACTGGCCCGGCCATGTAATCGCTCTAGCCGCGCTTGGAACAGTCGCCGATGTTGGACCACTGAAGGGCGAGAACCGCGTCATTGTGTCCGAGGGACTTCGCCAATTG
>CAUZKS010000229.1:0-3863 GCA_963580625.1 Dehalococcoidia bacterium
CCAGCCATCAGTCCGTTGGCCCGTCCGTCTGGGACCAGGTACAAGACCGAACGTAGGCCTTCATGGCTCGAGAGTGGGCCGGTCGCTAATCCGATGACCCGCTACCCGAGATACGCCTCCTACCGGCCTTCGTGGACGCCAACATGGGACAATTTCGGTTGCGTGATCGAAGCCGAGGATGGTACATGGGGATTCGCCATCGCCCAGCACGGTAAACCCGTAGCGGCGATCATCGATGAATACCTCGGTCCTCGGCTTATCGGCGAGGACTGCATGGCGGTTGAGAAGATCTACGACATGGCTGTGCGGATGTGTGCGCCATTCGGCGCAGCCGGTATTGCGTCGTACGCGGTCAGTGCCATTGACCTCGCCATGTGGGATCTGAAGGGGAAACTCCTCGACAAGCCCGTCTACGAACTACTCGGGGGGCCCGTCCGGGACGAATTGTTTTGCTATTCCACCGGCGGAGACACCGACTGGTACATGGAACTTGGATTCAAGGCCACTAAGCTTCCGTGTCCCTTTGGCCCGGCAGACGGCCTAGACGGTCTCAAAAAGAACGTCCAGTTCATCGCCGAGACACGAGAAATAGTCGGCGAGGACGTGGAGTTGATGCTGGACTGCTGGATGGCATTCGATCTCGAGTACGCCGTTCGTCTAGCCGAGGCCCTGCGGCCCTACAACCTGAAATGGATGGAAGAGTGCCTCCGTTCGGAGGACATCGATTCACATGCCGTGCTGCGAGAGCGGGTTCCATGGCAGACCCTCGCGACTGGCGAGCACTGGTATACGACACCCCCGTTCCAGTACGCCGCAGCGCACCACCTTGTTGATATTCTCCAACCCGACATCAACTGGGTCGGCGGAATGACGCCCATCGTAAAAATCTGCGCCATCGCTGAATCGGCCGGCATATCGGTTATCCCTCATGCTGGCGGCAACACTGCCTACGGGCAGCACGCTTGTTATGCAATGCCGGCAATCCCATGGACCGAGACTTTCGTGGCGTCCCCACCAGGAGTAGCACCCGAAGATGCAGCCAAACTTCCCGGCCTTTCGACGCCAAAAGACGGTCGAATGAAGCCATCCGACGCCCCGGGGTTCGGCCTGGAGATCCTAGAGTCCCATCTGGCACCATTCGCCTACTAGGGACACATATAGGGGCCTCATAACGTAAGAGGGGGTTTAACGCCTCCCAACGCACCAATCGCTAAGGTGTTCCTAGGATCCAGCCTTCTTCCTTAACAGCGATCGTCTCATCCGCCGCCGATAGATCACTGGGCGGATCAAACCATGCCCCCAGCTCGCCATTAGCGTCCAATCGGCGCGCCCACTCGATCACTGAGATCACCTGAGCCCGGTCCTTGATCCGCGTACGCGGATTCATAAGCGACTCCGCAACCCGCGGCCAGATCTCGGCGTGGATGATCGCAGGCCCATCAGCACCTGTAATTTGAGAAGTAAACCCGGTCTCGAACGGCCACACTCTAGAGTAATCACGAAACGAAGGGTGATCCCTCAGCGCCGCCACATGCGGAATCCCGGCGAGGCCCTGCCCTCCCACACTGCCGGTGCCCAAAAGGTGCCAGCATGTGTGGATATTCAGCCCAGCCTTTCGGAATCGGGCATCGCAAATTCGAAGATCGCTCAGCATCGAACCATCAGGCATCACATACGGAAACTCCAGGTAACCCTTCATTTTGGGAGGAAGTGTCTTCGTGACCTGTGCCGCAGGCGCACACCAGAACGGACCGAACGTATCCGCGCCACACAGTGCGTTCAGTTCTGAGGCAACGTCAAACCGATTATTCAGGTTTCGTTCGTTGTCCTCGTATCGGTTGGAAATCGCGTCCCAAGTCTTGCGCCATGCGGAAACTTCAACCGACCCGTCCAGCCAACGAGCAAACCCCACCGGGTAGCCGTATGGGAGGTCGAAACCAACCAGCACACGTCGGCCTTCAAGGGTCCATCGCAACAGCAGGCGAGTGGCATGCGCGATGCCGGCCATCCGAGATCGGAAGTATCGAGCACGCGGGGGCCGATCATTAGCCTCACCCGTGCCTATCCACACCGCATCGGCGGACGGCCGAGCCGGAGACAGCCCATTCTTAGCGCTCCAATCGGCCATCATGTAGGCGTCAAACAGACGATTCAATTAATACCTCTCCACCACTCTGCCCTTGTCATCCTGAATCGAGTTCAGGATGACAAGGGCAGCAATCTCAAACCGCAGAATTCGAGTCGAGAGCGATCTACAAACTACGTTTCCCGTTTCCCAACCGAAAAAGAGAGGGAGAAGGGAGAAGATTTACAAACCCTGACGATCGAAACCATCACCCCTCGTTGCCAGCCATCACCCCGAACACAGCCCCCTGCGGATCAGACAACACTGCAAAACGTCCAGCTGGAATATTTGTCGGCGGGACAACCACTTTCCCTCCGTTCTTAGACGAGAGCATCGTTGTCGCGTCGCAGTCGGACACAGCGAAATACACCATCCATTGCGGACGCCTCCCCCCGTGAGCCTCATCCAACTGCACCATCCCACCCGCCGGGTGTTCTTGCGTGATGTGGAAGATCGTGTAGTCCATCCCGCCCATATCTTCAGTATGGGAATACCAGCCAAGCACTTCCTCGTAAAACTTCGCCGCGGCGTCTGTGTCACGAGTCATCAGCTCGTTCCAGGTCATCGCTCCCGGCTCATTCACCACGCGAGCAGCGATGTGCTGAACGAACTGCCAGAGCGCGACAACGGCTCCGGTCGGGTCGAAGATCAGCACCATTCGTCCGATGCCCATCACATCAAATGGTTCCATCATCAGCGTCCCGCCCGCCGGAACAACCCGGGCGGCCGCGGCGGCGATGTCATCGACGTTGAAGTAGGTGCTCCAGCGTGGGGAGATACCCTGTTCTATTTCCTCTGCGACCTGCCCGTATATCGCCCCGCCGTCAACGCCGTTTAACTGGATAGTCGAATAGAACTGGCCGTTCCCCATATCGTTATCCTGATAGGTCCAGCCGAATAATTTCGTATAAAAGCCCTTGGCGCGGACCGGTTCACTTGTCGCTAAATCGGTCCAGCACGGCGCTCCGTGTTCGTATGAGGTCATCGATGGCATATCGGGTTCCCTTTAGTGTAATTCGCCGGAATGCTCTCGATGCCTACAACCTTCTTATCGGTGCCCGTCATGGACTTGTCTTTACTTGTATCGAGCAAGACGAACTCGTCCGACTACCGGTCTCGCACCACAACTACGTTCCCGTTTTCTATCTCGGAAGGGCCGAACATCACGGACCCAAACGCTGATGCCGCAGGTTAGATCAACAGACGATACCCACCTACAACCTCCTTTGAACGATTGATGGGCCTTTTAGCGACTAACCATTCGTCAACCACCGTCCCGGCCGATTAGAACAAATGACATCACACAAGGCCCGTCAGATCGATTCCGCCACGCGTGACGCGTCGCACGCTGAACCACGGCATCTCCCGCCTTCAGGTGGTGTACACCGTCGTCCAACTCAAGATCGATCTCTCCCGATACCACCAACGCGAAATCGAGCGTATCGGTCGTGTGCCAACCGGGGTTGCCCGGTTCCATCGCTTCGCCGTCGTCAAACTTCCCGTCCGCAGCGATGCCCTCGGGGTTGGCCTTTAGCTCAGCCTCAACCTCCGCCCACGGACGAAACGTCACACAGCGCCATGCGATGCCGTTCGCACCCGGCTGAAGAACTGCGATATCGACATCGGCAGGATCATCGCTACCCGTCACGGAAGGCGGGAATGTAGTAGTCCGCCACAACTCATCGAAAATCCCACGACCGACATCGATGTTGCCGGGAGTCGGACCGTCGATTTCTGC
>CAUZKS010000230.1:0-3856 GCA_963580625.1 Dehalococcoidia bacterium
TTGAGCCGGGCATACAGTCCTCCTCTGCTGGTTTTCCATTTGCTGTACCACTCATCCTCTTAGACATCGCTCTCGGCTTCACCGGCATTTGGCATCCTGCTTGCGGGCAGGATCAGGATCGGCGCGTAAGAGGAACGGATCACTTTGTCTGTGACGCTTACGAGAACCATGCGTCTGAGGCCGCCTCGACTGGCGCGTACCCACAAGGTGGCGTAAGTTTGCACCGACCCGGTTGTGGCTTCAACCGGTGATGATTTTTAACTCCAGAGATAAAGCGAGATCATGCGGTGAAGATCACTAAGGTCGAGGGAATTCAGAGCGCCCAGCCGGTAACGGATCAGCGTGGGCACCGGCGCAATTTCGTATACGTCAAAATCGAGACGGACGAAGGGGTCACGGGCTGGGGTGAATCTACCTGCGGTCCGCTGATCGTTGCCGGCATGGTTGACGAGATTGGCTCAACTCTGATTGGCAAAGACCCTCATCGTATTGAGGAGCACTGGCAGAGGCTCTATCACCTCTATCACAACGTTCGTGGCGGAGTGATCCAGATGGCGGCTATCAGCGGCATAGAGATCGCCCTCTGGGACATCAAAGGCAAGGCGCTCGGGGTGCCGGTGTACGAACTGCTTGGCGGCGCCATGCGAGACAAGATCTGGACGTATGGCCGATGGGATGGCGCAACACCCGAGGAGTGTGTCGAACACGCGCTGCGTGAGGTAGCGACAGGCCTTACCGCGCTTAAAGGCGATCCGTTTGGGCACCAGGGTTTGTTCAGTTCCGTGCAGTCGGAACGTGACGCCGTCGCAAAGCTTAAGGCCGTCCGAGAGGCCGTTGGCGATGACGTGGAACTGCTCGTCGAGACACACGGCCGTCTGGCTCCTGCGGCGGCGATACGCGTCGGTCTGGCGATCGAAGAGTACCGGCCGTTTGTATTTGAAGAGGTTGTTCCTCCCCAGAACGTTGCTGCGATGAAACGTGTGGCGGATGCGATCAACGTCCCGCTGGCGACCGGAGAACGTCTGTACACCAAGTGGGAGTTCACCGACCTGCTTGAACAGCAGATCGTCGCGATGATCCAGCCGGATATCGGCCATGCGGGCGGAATCCTGGAGTTGAAGAAGATCGCAGCGATGGCCGAGGCTCATTACGTCGGCTTCCAGCCGCACAACCCTTACGGCCCGGTCAACTCGATGGCCGCGCTCCAGGTTGACGCATGCACACCCAACTTCATGATCCAGGAAGGCGGTCACGGTAACTGGTTCGACCAGGTCGTTGTCGGCGAGTTCCCGAAGCAGAAGGACGGATTTTTTGATCTGCCAACTGCACCGGGAATTGGAATCGAAATGGATGAGGCGGTACTAAGGGCCAATCCGCCCGTCGAGAACATCACCCCGGAGGGCTACGCACGTGCCGCCTACTGGCCCTCGATGCAGCAAACCGAGTGGTCTTAGGCGCCAGAAATTACGAATTGCAATCTGAAATCCTGAAATTTCTGGAGGCACACTCATGAAAATCACCAGCGTTAAAGCTATCCCAAGCTCTGCGAAAACACCGTTTGGGAGTCGAAATTACGTTTACGTAAAGATCGAGACCGACGAGGGGGTCACGGGTTGGGGAGAGTCCACTTGTGGTCCATCGGCCGTCGTCGATATGGTCAACGAGTTCGGCGGGACGCTTGTCGGCAAAGATCCTGGACGGATCGAGGAGCACTGGCAACGCCTTTACCACCACTTCCACGTGCGTGGTGGAGTGATCCAAATGTCCGCGATCAGCGGAATAGAGATTGCGCTCTGGGACATAAAAGGCAAGGTTCTAGGCGTCCCTGTGTATCAGTTAATCGGCGGCAAGATGCGGGACAAGATATGGACTTATGGTCGATGGGATGGTGCTACACCTGAACTGGCCGTTGAACGAGCGATGGGCTGGGTCGAACAGGGTCTGACGGCGCTCAAGGGCGACCCGTTCGACCACACCGGCATCTTTCTACAGCGCGACGCTGAACGACACGCCGTCGCCAAGATGAAGGCTGTTCGTGAGGCGGTCGGTGATGATGTCGAGTTGCTGCTGGAGGTTCACGGCCGTCTATCGACCTCTTCCGCAATTCACATGGCGAACGAGGTCGAGGAGTACAGGCCCTTCGTGATGGAGGAGCCCGTGCCTCCGCAAAATCTTGATGCTTTGCAACGTGTGGCGGAAGCCGTGAACATCCCGATAGCGACCGGGGAACGATTGTTCACGAAGTGGGATTACACGGACCTGTTGCAACGACAGATCGTGGCTATGATCCAGCCGGACATTGTTCAGGCAGGCGGGATCATGGAGCTCAAGAAGATCGCAGCCATGGCTGAGGCGCACTACGTAGGTTTCCAGCCGCACAACCCGTACGGACCGATTTGTACAGCCGCGGCGCTCCAGCTCGACGCCTGTACGCCTAACTTCATGATCCAGGAGGGCGGACTACAACCGTGGTTCCAGGATGCGACTTCAGGTACCGCGCCGATTCAAAAGGACGGTTTCTTCACGGTGCCGGATGGCCCGGGCCTCGGCGTTGAGTTGAACGAAGAATGGCTTGAGGCGAATCCGTGGGACCCGAATGGCGCTGTGTGGCGTGCAACGGACGGATCACCAGTCACCGGATGGGGTGGAATGGGTTCTCTGCAGGAGACTTACTGGTCTTAGGCTGGTGCCGGGCGGATTTCATCCGCCCTACCCCTCAAGGGGAGAAGGGGCAAGTCAAGGCCTCCTCCTTGAGAGGGAGAAGGCATGGGGGTGGGTCGCGTCGTGCGGCCATGTTGGCCTACTTGTAGGGGCGTGTTATTCAGCATAACTGCACTTTAATTCTGCCGGTAATATCGGGATAACCTATAGTTTACGCGGAGTCCCACCGTCGACATTAATGATCTCTCCGGTCAAGAAACGTGCATCACTTGACGCAAGAAATAACACGACGTTTGCGACGTCTTCTGGGAGGCCGGGTCCGTCCAGAATCTGTGTGGCATCGAACACGGCCTTGAACACGTGGGTATCGGTGCCTCCGGTCGCTCCAGGGGTGATGATCTGGCCCGGGCGGACGCAGTTCACTCGGATGTTGTGCTCCCCACCCCTGCCTGCGCAGTAACGGGTGAAGGCGTCGATGCCGGCCTTCGCCACGTAGTAGGAAGAAGACGGCACTCCCCGCCCGCTGAGGTCGTACATGTTTTTGCTAAATCCGATCACAGCTGCGATCGAAGACATGTTGATGATAGCGCCTGATCCGGAATTAATCAGGTGCGGCCATGCGGTGCGTGACATGTAGAAGGTACCGTTTAAATTGACCTGGATCACGCTGTCCCAGGCGTCGTCTTCCTCATCTGGGAAGTTACCGGGTGCGCCGTGTCCAGCGTTGTTGAACAGTACGTCCACCCCGCCATAGATCTCGACGGCCTTTGCGACCGCAGAATCGACCATTCGGCGGTCTGTCACGTCACACTGAACGTACGTTGCATCGCCACCCTCGCGGCGAATAGCATCCTGGACTTTGACGCCTTCGGCCTCACGGCGAGCCATCAACGCAACCTTCGCTCCCTCGCGTGCGAACAGGTGAGCGGTCGCCTCCCCTATTCCACTGTTTCCACCGGTAACGATCGCTACTTTGCCGTCAAGTCGTCCTGGCATATTCATTCCCTTTGGTTACCGCGATATCTTGGCATGATTATTGAATCTATATATATAATTAATAATTAAACAGGGATACTATTATCTAACATATTGTGAAAATAAGCAGATATATCCTGCCAACTGTTTACGCACATAAATCATGCGATATAATTTGTCTTTAAACCGATCTATGCCGTCGGTGGGAGCCACTACCCTA
>CAUZKS010000231.1:0-3846 GCA_963580625.1 Dehalococcoidia bacterium
CGTCGCCGTCGCATAGCCTGTGCAGATGCTCTGGTCGTCGGACAATAACCGGAACTCCGCCTCACCATCTTCCAGGGGGCCAAGGCAGAGGTCGGTGCGGATTTCCAGATCTTCAGGATACGGCATCCAATCACCTCCATAGCCGGCGGAACGATACACTTCTCGAACGATACCGGTGATATCTATCCCCTCGGCACCCTCGCATCCAATCCTTCCGGTCACGAAGACACTGTTGCGATGAACAGCGACCTCAACTCCGACAAGGGCACGTTTCTGCCCTTGCGACGCCTCCTGGACGAGTGCGTCCGCAATAGCGTCAGATAGTTTGTCCGGGTGTCCGGGGAACACAAACTCTGCGGTATAAGTGGTATTTCTCATTTTTCTTTCCTCACAGTCTCAGGGTTGCGGTGTGGTTGGCGACACCCGACAGATCGTTCGTATTGATGGTATTTCCCGCGTAGGCGACACCCAACCTGGATTTGGCCAGTGTCGTAAAATGCCCTCCACGGGGCTCACCTACCCAGCCGTCGGTAATGATGCAGGCGCGTCGCACTTTGTTACTTTTCATATGCTCGGCTATGCAGCAGACATCGGTTCCGCCTGTCGTTTTGACGATGCCCCTGCGGATCTGTTCCAGGGTGACCTCGGAAATCGAGTTCGAGAATAAATGGACCGATGGGTGAACCCACTCTCGACAGTCATTGACCGCGCCGTAGATGGCGTCCTTGATCCCGTCCATACTCCCGGATACATCGACATAGACATGGACACTGTCACCTGATGGTGTGCGGCGTCGAACCTCTGTGGACCCGTTGTAAAACAGAGGCTTTGACCCCAATGCCCGTAACACGGTCGTTCGCCGGTCAATTACCGGAACTGGCGTCGGCACAGTAATTTGCAGACCGCCTACCTTTAGGATCCGGCCATTCGTACCTCTGCCTCCGACCTTTCGTAAAAGTGCTCGCAACACCGCCCGGTTGCCGGGGACGGAACGTGTGGAGAGCGTGTCCTGACGTAAGATATCCGCCAGGGATCGCCCACTAATCGGATCAGGCGGTTGCGGCCACTCTTCGACGATGCTTCGGACAACATCAAACAGGACTGGAGACCGGGCCTCGATGTCTCCACGGATGGCACCGTCTTCATCATGCCCCCCCAGAAGCGGTATCCCGGATAGCGCCCCGCCGACGATAAGCCGCGGCAGGATTTCGTATATCTCTTCGTAGGTCACACCTGTTTCCGAGTAGAGGCCCCGGTATACCTCCGCAACCGCCAACTGACATCCTTTCGGCAGACACCGGATTGCCGAAGGGAGTTTTCCGACTGTGTGGCCGTTCCATCGGGACGGCGGCCGCAGAAGGCACTCCGGGAATTTCTTGTCGGAATAGAACTCCGTCAAAAATGAAATGTACTCCGGGTCCGGAAACATCCGGGACACCAGAGCATTAATGACGCAATCAAACACGAAGTTGTCGGTATCCGTCACCGTCTTGAACAGCGTGGTATGTCCCAGCAGAACGTGGTGCAGTTCGTGCATCACCAGGACGAGGAGCCGTTCGGGCGTATTTGCGTGCTTTTTGACAAAATCGGGATTGATCAGAAGACGGGGCTGGATTCGGCATTCAACCGCTGCGGTGGGGATCTTGTCGCTCTCAACGATGTCCACGAGCCGAAGCAGGGCGGCGAGCGCGTAACTGCCGCTCGGGAAACAATCCAGGACCTGTTCTTCGATGGCATTCATTTTGATAATTCCTCTATTCTGGCGGCGCAGGCCGGGGGAATAAGAAGCGACACAGCCGCCCGCCCGTTCACTGCGGAGAGACGTGGCGTCTTGCTTCGTAGCCAGACATTTGTTGACGATTTCGTGATAATGGCGAGGGCCGCGAGTGTGTCTGGCCACGGGCGTGGGTGGTGGAGGTGCGTGGGCCTGACCACGCAGGCATCGGGAACCGGAAGTTCTCGGGCCCGCCGTTCGATAAGCGCAAGAAGGATCTTCTCGGGTGTGGGTCCTGGCTCCACACCGATCGTTTTTAAGATCGAATGGGCTGCACGACCGAAGATATCCCTCGGCAGGCAGAATGTGACGAAATTTCCGTACACGTTGTGACGGGGAGAAGATCTGCCCCCGCCTCTATGGTCGGTTGTTGTTGCTCCATCAAGGCCAGTGTATTGGACCACTGACTTCGGCGGTGTCGACATATTGTGGAGAAGCTGGACAGACTCAATCACGCTGCTTCCCCCGTCAGTCGACCGTCTGTTTTTATCCAGGCATCGAATACCGTCTCAGCATCTTCAGGTCTCCCAAGCTGCTTTTTGGCAAAACAGGAAGCCAGGGCGTTCGCGGCAAGATGGGCTCGCGGGTCACTGGGATCTAGATGCGACAGGATGTCCTTGATCTTTTTCCACGTTTGGAACCGCGGGTTCTGCGCGTGCAGCGTCTCCGAGAAGTTCAGGGGCGTTGCGACATCGGCGTAGATTTGTGCCGCCTGTTCGGCAATGGCTGCGTTTAAACGGCCAACGGCGCCTGTCTCGAACAGATGAACAACGACGGCTTCACGGGTGCCGGGGGACAACTGTGAGATGGCGTCCGAGACGATGGCCGAGAAGTCGCCCTTGCGGAGTTTTGTAGCTGCGACAGCCAGGCGTACCCGTTCGACAGGGTCAGCTGCTGTCAGGATAGCCCGAAGAGGATCTCCGGGTTTGACGTCGGCCAGTCTCCACGCCTCCCGATGTGCCCTCAGGAACTTTATCTCAGAAATGGTGATGCCTTCCGCGACTTGTGGAAGGCCGTTGCGCACGGCAAGAAGCGCCGACTCTGAAGGGTTGGCGTCAGCATCCAACGTGAGCGCAGCAGCGTGAACCGAAAGAACTGAACGCAGAAGTATTCCCGCCCGGCGCGGGCTGAGGGGTATGCCGGCTTGTGCGAGGAGCGCGACAAGACTTCTCACGTAAACAGCTACGGCTCCCCCAATCGACTCCTTGATCGATGGAAGCGCCGCCCTGGTCGATGTAATTGCGCATCGAAAACTATTTGCGGAGTTGGACGTCACGGCGCTGTCGTCAGCAAGGATGATGGCGAGTTGTTCGTCTTCGCTGAACCGGTCCCATAACGGCATGTTGACTACAAAGGCAAAACGGTCCGTCAGAGCCGGGTCGAGCGGCTCGGAGCCTATGTAACCTTCATCCTCGTCTTCAGAAACCGGCGGGTTCATGGCCGCCCAGCGATAACGGAGTTCATCCAGGAGAATTCCCTGGGCCCTGCGTTCGTGGATGATTGGAAACAGCTTGTTCTGGATGTCGGGTCGACAACGGCTGATCTCGTCGAATATCACGGCCTCCGCGCCCCAGATCGCAGCGGGTGTCTTGACGTACTCCAGCGAACCATCCTTGTCTGGCAGGGGGAACCCGACGAGATCGTCGAAGTTGAGAAGGCTGGCGTTATAATGGCGGAACACCAAGCCCAACGCCTCGGCGATCCGGGTTAGCAGGAGGCTTTTCCCCGTGCCATGCGGTCCTATGAGAAGCAACGGCGCCTCGGTAGCGAGTGCCGCAAGGATGACGGGTTCAAGATGCGAGAGACCGAAAAGCCCAATGCCGGATAGAAGAGATGGTCGAGTGTCGGTCTTGTTTTCCTTAACCGCTTCGACCGCGGCCCGTTTCTTTTTAGCCATTGTCTACTCCTCTCTTTAGTGCTTTGAACGAAATGTCCGGGGGCACAAGCTGAAGTTCAAATCCCCAATCCGTAAGGTGGATCACTCCATTAAAAAACCGCCCGCAGCTTTTGCCGGGACGGTCCCAACTCTTTAGCTGCATTTATGAAACGCCCGCAAGCTGTTTTCAAATCGG
>CAUZKS010000232.1:0-3821 GCA_963580625.1 Dehalococcoidia bacterium
GGTGGTCGGAAGAAGAAGAAGGGTAGAAAAAAGTAGGGTCTGGGCAAGAATAGGCGAGTTCGTAGATAGATTTTCTCCCTCACCCCAACCCTCTCCCGCTGGGAGAGGAGGCGTGGTAGGACACATACGACTTGAGAAACCAATTCTCTGGTACGAGAAAGTCGCCGGCACGAGCGTCGGCATTGGAATAATCATCGGCGCAGTAATCGGGGCGTTTACTGAGAACGTTGGGTTGTGGATCGAAGTGGGTTCCATCCGGGCAAAGACGGCTTAGCGCAACGCCTCACGCAGAGCGCTGCACAAGTTGCCGCGCCGGCCAATTCGCACCCGCTTCAGCCCTAACCAGCTTGCCATCAACGTCAGCTCTTGCGCCAGTTCCGGGGCGACGTGTGCCGGGTCCTGTCCTTCCTCGATGAATGCGCCACGTACCCGCAGCGTCCCGCGATCACGCTCCGCCTTCACGTCCACCCGCGCCACGAGGTCCTCGCCGAGCAGGAACGGCAACACGTAGTATCCGTACTGGCGCTTGTGTTCCGGAACGTAGATTTCGATGCGGTAGAAGAAGTCGAATAGTCGCTCGGTCCGGTCTCGTTCCCAGATGAGCGAGTCGAACGGGCTCAATATCGCTCGCGCGTTCACTGCGCCGTTTGCCGATGCGCCTGGATGCAGATAAGCCGGTTGATCCCAGCCCTGGACCTCAACCTCACGCAGCTCTCCGGCTTCCACCAGCTCGGCCAATCTCGGGCGCGCCTCAGGCATGCGAATCCGGTAATAATCGGCGAGATCGGTTCCGGTACCCACCCCAAAAGCACGCGCCGCTATCCGCAAAAACTCTCTGTGAGCTTCCTCCCGACTGATCGGCTCGCATTCCAAAAACCCGGACGGTATGGCCCGTTCAGGGAGGTCATACACACGCGAAAAACCACGACGTTCCACCGAAGTCAGGTCGCCCGTAGCGAAGTGATACTCGAGCGCCACCTTACCGGGGGCCCTATTCCACCATCCGGGAGACCCCCCGCCACCGCTCCGTTTCCCCGGGTCCTCAAGCTCGCCGATCGTGAGCGGGCCTCGCTCCCGGATCTCCTCGATGATCAACTCAAGGTACTCGGCGTCGGCGCTGCGTATCGTCCGGGATCGTCGCTTTATCCCGTCATCCATCCGATGCCTGAACAGCGGGTACTGCTCCAGCGGGATCAACGATGCGACGTGCCCCCAGAACTCGAACAGGCCAAATCGCTCGTGGCAGCCATCGCCGAGCAGCTCAATCGGATACTTCCCGAGTCGTGAAAAGAACGGCATATAGTGAGCGCGCACGCACACGTTTACCGAATCGAGCTGTATCAACCCGAGACGATCGATTACGCCACGAAGATCGGAGTGTCCCGCTTCAGTTGGCCTCGGCTCAGCGAAGCCTTGAGCGGTGAGGGCAATACGACGGGCTTCGATTTTCGAAATTGAGTCGGTCATCTAACCTCCGGGAGTAGACCGGCATTATGCTTTCGCCCAACCGGAATATCGACATCGACTGTCACAACCCCGCTTATATCCAAACAGGGTCACCGAATGAGAACACCTCTTCACCAGTTCTTCTCGCACCAAGAGTTCCAGTCCCGACTAGACGGCGTGCGCGCCCGCATGGATGAGCGCGGGCTTGATGCACTGTTACTCACGACTCCGGAGAACATCTACTACCTGACCGGCTACCAGACGCCTGGGTACTACTTCTTTATCGGGCTCATCGTGCCGCTAACGGGTGACCTGGTACTCGTGCCGCCGCCGCACGAGGAGTCCCTTGTCGCATCCTATTCCGTCGTCGAGGACTATCGATTATTCGGCGACACAGAAGACCCGATCGTCGGTATCGCCGGTGTTCTGGGTGAACTGGGGTTGGCACGCGCCGACATCGGTGTCGAACACGAATCATGGTTCCTCAAGATTCGTGATTACATGCGGTTACGCATGTTGCTCACAGATGCACGACTTCACGATGCATCCGGGATTGTGGAGAGCGGTCGGCTGGTCAAGTCCGAGCGTGAGATTGGTTACATGCGTGATGCGGCGAAGATCGCAACGGCCGGTGTGAGGGCAGGGCTGGATGCGATCTCGGTGGGAGCCACCGAACAAGACCTGGCCGCAGAGGTCGTCAACGCTCAGATCCGCGCTGGTAGCGAGTACAGCGGGTTGCCGCCATTCATCACGTCTGGAGAGCAGCACTCCATGCAGGTCCACTCCACGTGGTCAGATCGGGTGATCGAAAACGGCGATGTGGTGTTTTTCGAGGTGCCGGGCGTGTTTAACAGATACCACTCGGCGTTGACCCGTGCGGCATTTGTAGGCGAACCGCCTGAACTGCTACTCAAGGGCAGCGAGGTGAATCGAGACGCTCTACGACTGGCGAAGGAGCGGATCAAGCCGGGCATGTTGGCTTCAGAGGCGTTCGAGGCTGCACGGCAGCGGATTGACGATGCGGATGTGCCGTACGTGCAGGGCCGTCGAATCGCCTATGGAATCGGAACGGCGTTCCCGCCCGGCTGGGACGAGGGCAATATTTTCAGCATTAACGCCAACGAACACAGGCCGTTCCATCTTGGCATGGTGTTCCACGTGATCACGACGATGCGGCTTCCGGGCGTCGGGGCGATCGGATGCAGCGACACGGTGCTTGTCACGGAAGACGGCTGCGAGACGCTAACGGACGACGTACCGAACGAGCTTTTTGTTGTGTGACCGGTGGTGTTATCCCTTCTCCCAGCGGGAGAAGGTGCAGGATGAGGGAGAAGTTCGGCGGTCCGTTACGTTCTTAGGTCAAGGCGGACAGGCCTTTTTGAAGTACTAACGTACTGGCGGGGTGTCCTAGTCGGACGAGGGGAGTTTTTTGGCGCTCTGTAGCTCCATGACGTTGCCGTCACAGATGAGCTCGCCTTTGCCGGCTTTGACGCACAGCAAACTCACCCCGCCGTCAGCGCCCTGGTAGCGCTTGCCGAGTTGTATGTCGGGTCCGTCGGCCTCTGAAGGCGACTGGTCCACTTTCGCTTCGAGGGGTATGCCATTACAAGTCAGATCCGCTTCCCCGCCCTTTGTGACGACGAACTCGGCACCTCCAGATGTGGAAATGAGGCGCTGACCGGTTGAGAGATTAATCTTCGTTTCTCCCGTTGTTTTTGACGTTTCTAGAACAGCCTGGCGACTCGCGCGCCGCCCGAAGGACAAATTTGACCGCCTGAGTATAGCCAAACATATGGCCAGAGACGCAAGATAACGAGACTGTCCGGAATCATCACTTTCACGCGCTCCGCACATTCATGGGAACTCTTTTCATCATAGGAACCCCGATCGGCAACCTTGGCGACCTGTCGCCACGTGCCGCCGAGTTATTGCGAACAGTCGATCTGCTGGTCGCGGAAGATACGCGTGTCACCCGCAAGTTGTTGAATCACCTGGATGCGACAACCCCGTGTATCAGCTATCACGAGCACTCAAACCCGGCGCAACTGGAGCGTGTGCTCGATGCACTTGAATCCGGGGATGTGGCGCAGGTCACAGACGCCGGCTCTCCGACGGTCAGCGACCCCGGGGCGTCCCTAGTAGAGGCAGCCGCCTCAAGGGGGCACGACGTTGTCGGAGTACCCGGTCCATCGGCGATCACGACCGCCATCTCGATATCCGGGATGCCCGGGGACCGATTCACTTTCCTCGGCTTCCTGCCACGGAAAAGCCCCGAGCGGCGCTCGGTTTTATCCGGCGCCGCTTACGAAACCGGCACACTGGTCGCGTTTGAAACGCCCCAGCGGGTGTTAGGAGCACTGGAAGACATTGACTCG
>CAUZKS010000233.1:0-3779 GCA_963580625.1 Dehalococcoidia bacterium
CCGCGTCCGCAAGTCCTTGCATGAAGGCCCGGAGCCCGACCATATCGAACGGCGCGTGCTCGAAGTCCGTGAGGAGGTAATCGGCCCACGTGTCTGACATCTTCGTGCCGTTGTCGTATGAGAGCTCGCCGATGCCTTCGTGGTAAACAGGCTGACCCTGTTCCCACAGTTCGATAACACGATTAATTCGGGGCATATACCTGTCCTTTAGCCCGACCGGGCAGCTATTCAGATAGCGTTAACTTTAATTTGCTCTGACCGCTGGCGGGTAGTGTGGTTGTTTTCTCAATCGAAACTTGAGCGTCCGGCTATATTCTTGCTTAACAATAAAAGCGGTATCTGATCTCGATCACGATCAATCCGGGTTAACAATATTGAAATAACCGCCCGGGATGGCCTTAAATGATTGCCCCACTGGGGCTGTAGGCTCCGCTTCTTGCTTCGCTTGAGGCTCTGCACCGTTCCAGAAGCACATTCTGGGCCTTTTCTACGTTTGCTACCGAGCCGCCCCAGGTCTTGAGCGCGGTCGCAACTAGGGCTCTCCCGTACGAGTAGGTGATCTCCCAGGGCGCGCCTTCGTCCTTCGCCAGCCGGTTGATGGCATCCAGGTTCAGCGTAGCCTCTTCATCGCTCTGCCCTCCGGATAGAAATGCGATGCCCGGGACACCGGAAGGAACGTTCTGCTTCAGGCAGGTGAGCGTGCGTTCCGCTACCTCCGCCGTTGTAGCGCGGTCCGGAGCCTCGTGTCCGGAGATGACCATATTTGGCTTGAGGATCATCGCGCTGAAGTCCACGCCCTGCATCGACAGCTCATCGAAGGTCCGGGCGAGAGTTCGCTCGGTCGCCGTGTAACAGTCTTTAATCGAGTGCGACCCGGTCATGAGGATCTCTGGCTCGACGATAGGCACCAACCCGGCTTCCTGCGCTAGCGCTGCGTAACGCGCCAGTGCGTGGGCGTTTACTGCGATGCAGTAATCGGACGGAGTCTTGTCATTGATCGACATGACGGCGCGCCATTTGGTGAAACGCGCCCCCATGTCGAAGTACTCTGCGAGCCTTCCTCTGAGTCCGTCAAGCCCCTCGGTGACGACCTCTCCTTGTGCTCCCGCAAGCGGATGTGTGCCCCTGTCTACTTTGATTCCGGGAACGATGCCTGCGTTGGAGAGTATGTCGATCAGCCTGCGGCCATCGTGGGAGCTCTGGCGAATCGTCTCGTCGAACATGATCACGCCGCTGATGTACTCGCTGAACCCGTCGGCGGTGAAAATAAGCTGACGCCAGTCACGACGAGTGTCGGGGGTGGGGACCACACCGATGCTCTCAAGGCGCTGGGACATCGTTCCGTTGCTCTCGTCCGCCGCGAGGACGCCCTTGCCGGCGGCGACAATCGCGGTCGCCGTGGCGGCCAGTTTTTCCGTGCCCATAAACTCTCCTGTTAGGGCCTGTATCGGGAACGCTCATGTCGTTCGCTGACCCTTCTTCAATCAGGGATCAACTGTTTCCGAAATTCGACCCACCGTGCCGCCGGGAGTTAGGCCGGATGCGCACGGGGTTGTGATCTGTGCCACTAAGTTAAATGCTGAACGAGGCCGGAACAACCCGCGTTAAGCAGGGTTCGTCCAAAGTCGTGTGCGGGCGGGACAAACCCACCCTGAGTCTCTCGAAGGGTCCATCACACAACAACATCGCCTGGGCGGCGCTTGCCCCGCCGGGAGGTGCAATTGGGATGTAATCACAACCACCCCCTCCCCAGAGTCAACAGAGTCAACTGTCCCGCGACAACCCCTGTAATTCCTAAAGCCGATCAAGCCCACTTGCAGATCGCATCACGAAAAAATCTAAACCCGGGCGCTCATAACTCATAACCGGCAATCGTATCGTCGAATCGGTAATAACGCTTCCCCCGCTGCCACAACTCGTGATCGCCGACTCACGTGAAACGAAGTTCTGACGAAATGTTTCCCGGTTGCCTCCGATAATCCGTTCACCGGTCTACGAGCGCTTCACAGGGCGTTTGAATCTGCGCCACAACATCGTCCGGAACGGAAGCGCCAGGACCACTACTGAGCCTGCCCCCTCCATCGCCTGAAGGTACTGGTGGTCGGTGACCCACCCTCTCAGATTCTCCGACATCATGTCTCGGACATCGTCCAGCCCTTCAGCGCCGGATCGCTCCACACAGTCAGGGAGAAGTCGCACATCGTCCAGGTCGATATGCGTCGGATCAGCCTTCCGGGCGATCACCGCAGCCAATGTCGACTTTCCACCGATCCCGAACACCGCCACCCGGTCACCCAGCGGGTGATCCAGTTCAACGCGATTCACGCCAGCGGGGATGGTCAAAAAAACTCCTCCTCGACAACGGAATCAAGATACCCTAGGCCGCCCCGATAGTCCGCTCTTCCAGAAAGAGAGGGTTAGGGCGGGGGAGAATTTCCGCCGACCTGACCCCGGGAAACGACCAACCACCAACACCGGACGACAATTACCAGGAGCCGAAAGTGACCATCTCCGACACGCCGTTTCCAGCGGCCGATAATCTTACAATCGGCTTCGCGCACCACGCCTACCAACTCAAGGAACGATTTGCCGCCCGGGGCACCGACGTTGACCACTTTCAGGTCTACACACCCGAACAGCTCAATGACCGTATAGCGGACATGGACGTTCTGGTTGTCTCAGGACTCTGGAACGACGCGCTCCTGGAAAACGCCCCGAAACTTCGCTGGATACAGTCGGTCGGCACCGGGTATGACCAGTTCCCACTAGATCAACTTCGCGAGCGAGGCATCCACCTCTCCCGGGCATTCGGGGTCATGAGAGAGGCGGTTGCCGAGCAGGCCCTGGCGTGCATGCTGTCGCTTGCCCGGCACCTCCATTTCCTCCGCGATGAACAGCGAAAGCACAACTGGCGCCCCTACATTTCAGACATCCCAAACCGGGAGGATGAACTCGCCGGGAAAACCGTCGGAATTATCGGGATTGGCCTTATCGGATCTCGCGTGGCCGAACTGGCAAAGGCCTTCAACATGCGCGTGATTGCCACCAAGGGAAACCCGTCCACCTACGACGGACCGGCCGACAACGTCACGGGCACCGAAGGGCTGCACGACCTGCTACGGGAATCGGACTACGTCGTACTGACCTGCCCTCTGACCGACGAAACCGCCGGAATGATCAACACGCACACGCTCGGGCTCATGAAGCAGAGCGCATTTCTCGTGAACGTAGCCCGTGGCGGCTGTGTGATGGACGATGATCTGGTGTCGGTGTTGAAGTCGGGAGGTATCGCAGGCGCAGCCCTGGATCATTTCCATGAGGAACCACTGGGAACCGATAGCCCTTACTGGGACCTCGATAACGTGATCGTCACCCCGCACAACGCCTCGGAAACCCAGATGTACGAAGAAAATTTGATGGACATTCTGATAGAAAATATGGGCCGACTAACCCGAAGGGAAACAGGCCTCCTCCACCAAATCGTCTAGGCAGATGTCACTGCACATTATCTTGGATTCTGGCGGGGCTTCTGTTCTTAAGGTCCGTGACGCGACAACGAGTCCCCTCTCCGGGCGGGAGAGGGCTGGGGTGAGGGAGAAGGCCCGTCGCACAACAACACCGTAGGGGCCGAATGACTATCCGCCCTCGGGTCGATACCAATCGACCCGTAGGAATGTGACACCACAACACCCCCTGCCAGAGGCCCGCACAATAATCCGCCCTGAATCACCCGTACCCGGATATACTCTCGCCGCACCCCGCCCTTTACTGACCTGAAG
>CAUZKS010000234.1:0-3766 GCA_963580625.1 Dehalococcoidia bacterium
TTCCCGATAATTTCGAAGTACGCAAAACCTTTCAAAACGCCTGAGGAGGCAGCCCTTGGCCATCGATAAAGATCTCCTGATGCTGATGCTCCGGCGCATGTGGACTATTCGACACTTCGAGGAGACGGTGATCGACATCTACGCCAAAGGCGAGTTTGGCGGCGCCGCGCACCCGTATATCGGCGAAGAGGCGGTGGCCGTGGGCGCCTGCGTCGCTATGCAGGACACCGACTACATCGCCGGCAACCACCGCTCACACGGTCACCCACTTGCTAAGGGCGGAGACCCCAAGCGCGCCATGGCGGAGTTACTTGGTCGTGTAGATGGCTACTGCAAGGGCAAGGGCGGCTCTATGCATCTTGCCGATTTCTCCGTCGGGATCCTCGGCGAGTCCGGGATTCTTGGATCGTCACTGCCGGTGGCGACGGGAGCGGCACTGGCATCCAAGATCAAGGGAGAAGACTTTATATCGGCGGTGTTCTTCGGTGACGGAGCTTCGAACCAGGGCGCTTGTCACGAGTCGATGAACCTGGCGTCCGTCTGGAAGCTGCCGATTATCTTCATCTGTGAGAACAACCAGTACGCCGTAACGACGTCGTACCGGGACACCGTTGCGGTGGAGCATGTCTCCGACCGGGCGAGTGCCTACAACATGCCTGGAGTGCTCGTAGACGGCCAGGACGTGGTTGCTATGTACGAGGCGATCAGCGTGGCTATTGAGCGCGCTCGTGCTGGCCAAGGGCCGAGCCTTGTCGAGGGCCTCACCTACCGATATGAAGAGCACTCTCTGGGCCTTGGGCGGATTCGCCGCGGCGAGTACCGGCCGGAAGAAGAAGTCGAGAGGTGGCGCCAGCGTGACCCGATCGTGATCCACGAGAAACGTCTGGTTGAACAGGACATTGCAACACAGGAAGAGTGCGATGTGGTGAGGGACGAGGTTAGAAAAGAGATCGATGAGGCGTTGGAATTCGCCCGAAGCAGTCCGTTCCCGGAACCTGAGGATTTGTTCGACGACATGTTCGCGAACCCGATACCGCAACCATAGTCGCCCGAAACATTTCAGGGTAAGTCTCCAAATTTCCGGGAACGACCGGACGTAAAGCGAGTTTTAAGACCGTGCCAGAAACAGTATTTGTAAACGCAATCAATGAAGCGCTACACGAAGAAATGGAGCGGGACGAGTCCGTCTTTATCATGGGCGAGGACATCAGGCGCTCGATCTACGGAGCGACGATGGGGCTCCTCGAAGAGTTCGGCGACAAGCGTGTGCTGGACACACCTCTGTCCGAGAACGCTTTCTTTGGCGCCGCCGTGGGCGCTGCAGCCGTCGGGATGAGGCCAGTGGTCGAAACGCTGACGAGCTTCATGTGGGTCGCGATGGATCAGCTCGTGAGCCAGGCGGCCAAGATGCGCTATATGTTTGGCGGACAGGTCAACCTGCCTGTCGTTTACAGGGCCACGATGTACTACGGCGGGGGCTCGGCGGCGCACCACTCGGACCGCTCGTACCCGATGTTCATGAACATGCCCGGACTCAAGATCGTTGCGCCTTCGAACCCGGCCGACATGAAGGGCCTGATGAAGACGGCGATCCGTGACGACGATGTGGTGATCATGTTTGAGGACGGCACGCTGTTCGGGAATCGGGGCGATGTGCCGGCCAACGAGGATCTGCCGAACGGCGAGCTGCTTATCCCGTTTGGGCGAGCGAATACGCTGCGAGATGGAACCGATGTCACGGTGGTGGCGATCGCTGGTTCTGTGCCGCACGCGATGGCCGCTGCGGACGAGCTTGAGGCCGATGGTATATCGGTCGAGGTGATCGACCCCCGAACGCTTGTCCCACTGGACAAGGGGGCTATCCTAGAGTCTGTCGAGAAGACCGGACGGCTCGTGATCGCAGACCCGGCGCACAAGGTGTGCAGCGCTGCGTCGGAGATTGCGTCTATCGTGGCCGAAGAAGGCTTCTGGTCCCTGCAGGCGCCGATCGTCAAGGTGGCCTCAGAGCAGGTCCACATCCCATACAGTCCGGTACTGGAAAAGCTGGTCTACCCGACGAAAGAGAAGATCGTCACAGCGGTGAAGCGCACGCTGGAGTAGGCTTCGGCGTCTTTTGTATTATCGAAACGGGGCTCCTGGGCCGGTTTTTAAAACTGTGCACTGGGGTCCCGTTGTTAATTTGGTATTAGAACGGAGCGGACCTGTTGAACCCGGAGATTGAGAACTGCAAGGCCCTTACTTTTGATCTGTTTGGGACTGTGCTTGATCTGGGTGGCAGTTTGACGCCGTTTATCGGCGACTTTCTGACGGTGAAGGGATCGGATGCTGATCCGGCCGATTTCTGGGCGCAGTGGCGGTATCGGCAACGGATTGAGCAGTACCAGGACAACATCGTTGATCTTGGCCATTCTGGTTATCTCGAGGTCGCTCGACGGGCTTTTGCCTACGTCCTTGGATTGAACGACGTTGAGGCAAGCCGGGATGAGATTAAGGATTTCATGGCCGCCTGGCAGAGTCTATCGCCGTTTCCGGAAGTTGTTGCCGGTCTTGAACGCCTGAAGACCAGATTCAAGATTGTTGCGCTCTCAAATGGCGAACCGGATTTCCTTGCCCACCTGGTGAAGAATCGCATCAGGTGGGACTTTGATGATGTTATCTCGGTACAGGTCGTGGGCGCGTTCAAGCCGCATCCCGGTGTCTACCGGCGGGCGGCGCACATTCTTGGGCTTGAGATCGGTGAGTGCCTGATGGTCTCGGCGAACTCGTTTGACGTGATGGGGGCGCGGGCATGTGGCATGCGGGGGGCGTTCGTGAATCGTTACGCGCTGCCGTATGAGGATTCGCCGCATGTGCCTGATGTGACGGTGACCAACTTCACCGAGCTTGCGGACTCGCTGCTGGCATAGGGGCGTATGGCAATACGCCCTCACCGCTAACCCAGATATCTCGCATCCAGCGGCGTCTCTTTGTAGCCGTCGCCGTCTCGTTCAACGCGGTATGCACGGCAGTCCGGGTCCTGCGTGACGATCTCGTGCAGCTCGTCGCCTATGTAGTGGATCGCGCAGTTGTCGTCCGTGGCGATCCCATCAGAAACCTCACCGGAAGCGATCAGTCGTCGGTATGTGGACGGCCGGTCCGGGTGACCGCTGTAGTGGGTGGAGTTGCTGCCCTTGAGCAGGCCGGTGCACTTCAGCGCCGTCAGCCCGCCTGGAATCGAGTCCGTAATGCAGTCGTCGAACCAGCAGATCGACCCTGCGCTCGTGCCTGAGAGGATGATTCCGGCCTCCCACGCCTCGCGCATGATCTCGCCGAACCCCCATTCGTTCCAGAGGGCCATCAGGTTCTTGGTGCTGCCTCCGCCGACATAGATTATGTCGTGCTTCATCACGTAGGAGCGAATGTCCTTTTGCGGCGGCGAGTACAGGCTCAAGTGAGACGTCTCAGTGTTGTGGCGGCCGAATTCTTGATAGAAGGTCGCGATGTTCTGGGCGTTGTCGCCGGTGGCGGATCCCACGTAACAGACCTTCGGGCGCGGTTTATCTGACAGTGTCAGGAGGTGCTCGCGAAGCAGCGGATGTTTCCACTGTGGGGGGAAGAAGTCGCCGCCGATGCCAAAGATCTGCTTGTCCAATTCTGCTGCTCCTGAAACTCAGATTACCTGTGAATACCTGATGACTACCGGGACCGGGATCATACTTCGTTGTAGCGGAAGCATGTGACCACGTGATCGTTCACCATGCCCGCTGATTGCATGAACGCGTACATA
>CAUZKS010000235.1:0-3760 GCA_963580625.1 Dehalococcoidia bacterium
GCTCGTCGCCGGTGGATACTTGTATCAGCGTTACGAGAGTGCGGTGAAGGGCTTCTTATTCGAGACGAATATGGACGTCGGGCCTTTCGGGTCTCGTGGCGCAAGTTCAAGCTGATTTACCCGGCATCGGGCGGCTAACAGTGATTTATATTACGGAGGTTGGATATGGCACGTTATTTAATTCAGGTTTCCTATACGGCAGAATCTTGGGCGGCGCAGGTCAAGAATCCTCAGGATCGTCTGAAAGCTGTTGGTGAAATGTTGGCCCCGGCAGGCATCACGTTCGTTGATGTCTACTACTCTTTTGGAGAGTTCGACATTGTAGGAATCGTAGATGGCCCGGACAACGCGACCACGGCGGCCGGCATGATTGCTGTCGCGGCCGGAGGTGCTTGTTCCAAGCTACAGACGACCCCTCTTCTGACTGCCGAAGAGGGTCTCGAGGCGATAACGAAGGCGGGTTCAGTCGGTTATCGACCCGCAGGTTCCTGAAAAAGCAATTCGGTCATTAAGATCATAGGGAGGGCTGGGCGAACACCCAGCCCTTTTTAATTCAGGCGTTTCTCTCTCGACCTCGATAGCAGCAGCGACCTTATCGTTCCTTAACCACCGGGAACCTGTTACGTGGGCAGACCGTTCGCTGTAGCCAGTTTGGGCCGCGCTCGCGCTAGCATTTCCTGTCTCTACGTAGGCCTCTACGAACTTCTGGCGGCGGAGTGTGAGGTAAGTGGACCTGTTAGTCGGCACTCAGCTCAAATAAGTCGATATGCGACCTCGACATGTCGGTGAGGGAATGTTTCAGTTCAGGACCGCCCCGATGACATTGGCAGTCGAAAACACTCCGGCGATGGTGTTGTCCGATGTTTGTAGGAAGATCACCCCGCTGTCACTGAAGCTGAGTTTCGTAGCGGTCGAAACATCGATCTCTACAACGTCTCCGTCGGGCGTTAGGTAAGTTACTGTCGCTGCCATCGAATTCCTCTCTCACTTAATTTCATCAGGCCTTTATCGGTGGGATTGTTTCACCATCTCAAAGTAGCGCCGATTGTGAAGTCTCAGCCGCTCCGAAAGGAAACGGGGCGTTTCCTTTCGTCAAGAAAGATCGGCGGTTATCGCACTGGGACCAAACATGCCCAGCCTACTGACGGATGCGAAAACGGCAACCTAATCCTCCCTTGAATCTTATGTTTTCGTAGGGTCTGAGATACGATTAATGCAAATAGTGACAAACGCAACCAACTCCAAGTGAAATGAATGGTTAATGCCCGACATAGCACCATCTGGCTACTACCACGCGGAGGGTGATCCCGAGGGAACCGTCCGATACTGGGACGGCGCAAACTGGTCAGGTGAACCGAAACCACTTGATGACCAACCGAATTTGAGGGGATCGACCCTGGATCCAACCTCAGTTAACCCGGCTGAATCGGCTGATAATTCGAGATATGGCGGGCTGGGCATCCGTATCGGAGCCGCCGCTATAGATACCGCGATTGGAGTGGTAATAGTCACGCCATTCTCGGCTTCAGTGCTTTCGTCAGGTCTCGCCTTGTCGTTGTACTGGGTGGTAGTGGTGGTTATGGTCGCAAGGTTGGGCGGGTCGCCAGGAAAGCTTGCTGTGGGTCTCCGGGTCACGAAGATCGACGGCGTTACAAGTCCCCCAGGTGATAGAGAATCGGTTATCAGAACCCTTCCGGGCCTGCTGGGCCTTATTCCCATAGTCGGTGGGTTAATTTCCCTTGGCATAGGGCTTATTAGCATTCGCTACGTCGCCGCCGACCCTCAGAGGCGCAGCATTTACGACCGAATTGGTGGGACACGAGTAGTCTACAAAAATCGATTATCGTGAGTCCCAACATCCCCTGCCCATCTGGTCACATACGTTTCCAAATGAACTGCTGAGCCGGTGCTGACTGGTCCTTCAACTCTCCGTCCCGATGACCTTGTCCGAGATGGTCCCCCTCCGCCCCTAATAAATAATATGGGCGAGTTGATCTCGGATTTTTCTCCTGAACCTATCCGACCACGTCGCTATGATCTTGACGCACTACGCGGTTTCGCGATGTTACTCGGCATCGTCTTGCATGCAGCTATTCCATTTATGCCCTACTGGCAGGACGGGGATGTAGGCGGCGGATTCCTCTCCGGGCTCTTTGAATTTATTCATGGCTTCCGGATGCCTCTTTTCTTTATTCTCAGCGGCTATTTCACGACCATGCTCTGGCGCGGACGGGATATACGGTCGCTCATAATTCACCGACTACGCCGTGTTGGCTTGCCGCTGCTCATCGGTCTGTTCACAGTCCTTCCCGCTGTATGGTTCGGATGGGGTCTTGGCTGGGTGATCTACGAGGCGGGTACCCCTGATAAAGCCGAAGTCCGAGTCAAAGAAGCCATTGGCGTCTACGATCAGAACCTCGACCACACGAGTGAGGCCACTGGAAAACGGTTAGATGCTGATAATCCAGCCAAGGGGAACGCGTCCGCCGGGGACAATCTGGAAGATGAAATCGACTTCGCCCATATGTGGTTTCTCTGGTTTCTTATCTGGTTGGTAGCCGGATTTTCGATCATAGCCAGCTTAGTAACGTGGATCGCGATCAAACTACAAAGTGCACGACCTGTTCCATCCCTCGTCGCCACTCTGACTCTTGTTACGTTACCTTTCCTGTCCGTTTTGCCTCAGGTCTTAATGGTTGAGGACGTATTCGGCCCTGACACATCTTTAAGCTTCCTGCCCAACTTCATTGTTCTCGGATACTACGGCTGTTTCTTCGGCTTTGGCGCTCTAGCCTACGATCGTCAAAAAAAGGATGGGCAGGCGCTGATTGACTGGGTTGGAACGGGTTGGGCAGGTCAATTACTACTCGCATCTGTGGTGCTATTCCCGGTAGGGCGAGTTTTAATTGATGACGCTTGGTTCGTGTCCTCTCTGCTTCAAGTTACATTCGCCTGGACCATGAGCTTCGGACTGATCGGCCTCTTCCTTCACTATCTTTCAACTCCCCGTTTCGAAGTGAGATGGATATCAGATGCCTCCTACTGGATGTACCTCATGCACCTGCCGTTCATCTTCCTCGGCCAGGGAATTGCCAGCCATTTGCCGATAAACGCGCTTGTCAACTTCACGTTGATAGTTGTCGCAGTAACATCTGTGATGTTGATCTCTTATCGCTACCTCGTCCGCTACACGCTTGTCGGCAAGCTCCTTAACGGTTCCCGCACTCGGCTCCAAGATGCTGCTCTTCGCAGAAATATCAGTCTGACTGAACCGCCGAAAGTATGACGCGAGAACAGCCCATTAACGGACGATCAGAGCGGAGGTGTGTGAATTGCGGTTTACAAACATCGGTTCAGATAGATGGACGATAAGTTCCTCCAGAGCGTTAACATTGTGAGGCTGATCGGTGAGCATCAGCGCCTCCTGGTGTAAGAACTGGTGTAAACCCGCCTCAATTGGGCTGGCGAAAGCGCCTCCCGAGATACAGGTTCCCGTTCAAAATGTACCAGATGCCGAGGTGGCGGAATGGTAGACGCGACGGTCTCAAAAACCGTTGGGCATAACGCCCGTGCGGGTTCGACTCCCGCCCTCGGCACCAGTTTTGACAGCAACTTTGACAGCAACCGGAATCCAACACGGCCTCTTCGCACTCCGGAGGGGTCGTTTCGCGTCCAGGCATCTTCCGGGCGCACTTCCGCCCCGCTCCGGTAGTCCGTCACCTGCCCCAGCACGGCTAGTTCTCGCCTGTCCGGTAGCCGC
>CAUZKS010000236.1:0-3745 GCA_963580625.1 Dehalococcoidia bacterium
TCCAGCAGTTCGTAAACCTGGAGTCCCTGCAGCTGAAGTAACCTTCAGAAGCAGGTCGACGTAAGTCGATAATGAGGGGGCGCTCTTCATCCGAAGGGCGCCCCCTCTTCGCGTCCGCATCCTTTTCCCTCATACATGCACGGTATCCGGGGGGCGTGGCGACGAAACCAAAGACCGGAAATCACTTACGTATCGAAAGCAATGCCTCGAATTTGTAACCGCCGAATCAGGACTTGAATGTGACCGGACTGATTACCTACCGGAGCGCCCTTGCAAGAACCAATATCACGATAATTTCGTAGTTCTTCTTCAAATGGGCTTCACGTTTGACGTTCCACCCGTTATCCTTGCGCTCACTACGATGAGAGCACCGGCCCTACCCCCTGAATCAAGGGAGCAGTATGTATAAATTCCTATTAAGACGCCTGATTTTTAGCATCTTCACGTTGATCGGCGCAACGGTCATCGTGTTCACCCTTTCCCGTGTTGTCGGAGACCCTCGTCTCCTGTACGCGCAGGAGGGTGGCTACGGTCTTTCTGACCAGGCGTGGGACGACCTCGGGGTGATGCTCGGCCTTGATAAGCCGCTCATCGTCCAGTATTTTTTGTGGGTCGGAGATGTCGTCTCTGGGAACCTCGGTCAGTCACTGCTTGGACGTGTTGAAGTAAGCAAACTGATTATTCAGAAATCGCCTAATACGCTCCAGCTGGGATTAGTTTCCTGGGTGGTCGCTACGTTCATCGGCGTGCCGTTAGGCGTCTTATCCGCGGTCAGACGCGGATCCTTCTGGGACTACCTTGGGCGGGGGTTCGCACTCCTCGGTCAGGCCGCCCCTCCCTTCTGGATTGGCATAATGGCCATCCTCCTCTTCGCCGTTCGCCTTGACTGGTTACCAGCCGGAGGCAAGGGCGAGGGGATAGGAGGTCTACAGAACTTCATACTGCCCGCAGGAACCCTGGGTCTGGCGGCCTCCGCCAGCTACCTCAGGTTAACGCGCTCCGCCATGCTCGAAATCCTTGACTCGGAGTTCGTGAAGCTGGCGAGGGCGAAGGGCGTTGGCACCAATATGGTTATCTGGAAACACGCCTTTAAGAACGCACTCATCCCGCCGCTGACTCTGTCTGCATTGATCCTGGTTGGGTTCATCACCGGGACGGTTGTTGTTGAGACGGTGTTCACCTGGCCGGGACTTGGCAGGCTGGCCGTTACTTCAACCAACGAAAACGACTTCCCGGTAATGACCGGCGTGGTTCTTGTGTTTGCAATGATGTACGTGATCATCAACCTGATCACGGACCTCACCTACGCAGTCGTGGACCCACGAATCCGGATCGGTTAGAGGGGATCAACTTTTAATGGCAACAGAAGTATCAAGAGGCGACGCAACCGCGTTTGCGGTCGTCGGACGGGCACAGCAAAAGAACCGTCCACAACGGATCTGGAGTTTCATCAGCGACTGGCCGATCCTTCCGATCGCCATGCTGTTGGTCCTCATAGTCATGGCGCTCTTGGCTGACACCCCGTTTTACGGCGGCGTCACCGGTTTCAACCCGGAACTCCCTTCCCTCTCAGACCGGAACGCGGCGATCAACTCGGACGGAGACTTGAAATCCTGGGAGCGGGCAGTGGCGAGGGCCGAGAAAAAAGGCGAGCCAATTCCGGCTAGGCCGCACTTCTGGCTCGGAGCCGACCAGTTCGGCCGCGACATCCTGACCAGGATCATGAAGGGGGCACAGATCTCCCTCATCATCCTTACGATAGCCGTTACCGTCGGCATGGTGTTCGGCACCACGTACGGAGTGGCCGCCGGTTACTTCGGCGGACTGCTGGACGAGGCGTTAATGAGAGCGTTGGACGTGTATTTCTCGATACCGTTCATCTTGTTAGCCCTCGTGGCGGTGATCGTCTTCGGGCAAAGTATCACCGTGATGCTTGTCCTGCTGGCGCTTCTGGCGTGGCCCCCGTTTGTACGAAACGTGCGTGCGGAGGTCCTCAGCCTCAAGGAGCGTGAGTACGTGGCTGCGGCCCGGGCGACCGGCGCCTCAGACGTGTGGATCATGTGGAAGCACATCGTGCCAAACGTGATCAACACCGTCATCGTGATCGCCACCCTCCGCGTGGGTCAGCTGATTCTTGCGGAAGCGATTCTTAGCTTCCTCGGAGCCGGCGTGCCGCCGCCCACCCCGACATGGGGCGCGATGGTGGCTGAAGGCCGCGACTACCTGGCTTCCGCCTGGTGGATTTCGTTCTTCCCGGGTGTCATGATCTTCTTGCTGGTGATGTCTCTTAACTTCATCGGCGACTGGTTCAGGGACAGGTTCGACCCGAGGCTTAGAAACTCGGTCTAACCAACCAACCAAAAAGTCAGAGAACATAAAGGGGGCCACGCCATAACGGCGTGGCCCTTTTTTTCGCAGGCACGCCTGCACCTTATTCTGACCAAGCCCTGAAACTAGTGGGTGGACAGGGGTCATTATGGAGAATGTGCCTCTGGAGACCTCGTAGGGGCGGGACTTGCTCGGCAATTCCAGTCCCCAACGCCCTATTCGAGTATCACCACTCCCTGTAGGGGCATATTGCCATACGCCCCTACAGGGAAGCGCCAACAGCGTGGACTGCGCCGCCACAATCCCAAGAAACGGCAACAGCCGTCGCTTGGTTGACCCCAAATCTCAACGGCGTCGACCACGATGAGTCCGGGGCTGTTGTTTGTTCTTGTTCCGAGCCCTCCACATCGCCAACAACGTCAGGGCAACAACCAGAGCGCCAAGTAGTCCGAACGTGATGATTTCGTCGGTGTATTCTCCTCCACCGCCGTGGAGGAGAATACCCGGAATACCGTTACTCATCACTTAGTTCTTTCTAACGCCAGTAAGGTCGATCATGACAGCAAACACGAGCTGGGAATTCAGGATTTAGTGACACATGAATACCCGTAATTCCGGGTGTGTCTGACCAACCTACGAGTTGATCTCCGTGTCCAAGGGCTTTATTGGCGGGTTCCGGATAGGCAGCGGGCCTGTATAGCAAAAGGTTAGTTGGCTTCTGCGCGCTCGTACATAGTGAATCCCCCATCCTTCTCACATTGTGAATCTGATACGAGACCCCTCCTCCAGACCTCCTGGAAACAATTGGCCTGCATCAGGAGGGTATTAGGGGGTGGTTATACGAACCATCACCCCATCGTGACGACTATTTTTACGGCTCCGTCTTCCCGTTTCCTAGCGGCGTTAAAGGCTTCATCAATGCGCGACAACGGAAACGAATGTGTCACGACTTCGGTCATATCTATCGATCCTTCGTTTATCCATTTCAGCGCCTGTCGGAAGCTGGATAGCTCCAGTTCGTCCTGTGCCCCTAACGGGCTGTAAGCGGCGATTCTCTTGCGGAAGAAGGTGTCGAAATCGAACGGTATCGATTCGGCGGACTGCGGGACGCCAAACCAGACGATCTGACCGTCCGGGCGAACCAGGTCCATCGCCTGGCCGTGCGTTTCTTTCGTGCCAATCGCCTCGACAACCACGTCCGCACCCTCGCCTGTCAGATCAAGGACAGCGCGTGTGGCTGCGTCAAATGTCTCGCCAATACGATCATCGGATCCGAAACCGGCTCCGACCTCAAGTCGGTGTGCGATCGGATCGATTGCGATCACACGATCCGCGCCGAGGTGCTTCAAGACAAAGTTCCAGAACAGTCCGGCAGACCCCTGTCCCATCACGACACATGTCTGCCCGAGCAGGTTAG
>CAUZKS010000237.1:0-3733 GCA_963580625.1 Dehalococcoidia bacterium
TTATCCCCTGTTGCCGTTCGGACTGTGGTGTCGTACCGACTGTCATCTGTATATGCTTTCTTTGATCACCGATCTGGTTCAGGAGACAACGACCGATACGTGTTCGCATCAAGACGCCGTTGCCCACCAGTCCCAAAGGGGTGAAACAGTGAAGACCCCTGCCGAGATCGTGACGCTACCCAGGGCGCACACTGGCTAACGCAAAGACGAGTGCCTAATGAAAACCCACATGCGCTATTGCTGGGAACGTCGCCAGCGGTCGATATACTTTGGAGATGCAGCCTTAATCGGTCTTGCAGCCCGTTCCCGGATCGTTCAGTGGTAGGACAGGGGACTTTGAATCCTCAAACCTAGGTTCGAATCCTAGTCCGGGAACCAATCACACCTGATTTTGAGCATGGCCGAGAGGCTCTTCCGTCCATGGATCTAGCTAGTCGCTGGCGTGTCTATGCCGGAAGTGACGAATCCCACACCACATTGGGCCCGGACCATCACGGTTGGATATGACGCGAAGAGACCACAGCGATAAAGCTGTGGTCTCTTGGTATACGGTCTTCTTGTCCGGGAATTGTTACGCGTCGCCCTCCGCAGCGGCTGCGGGGATGGCTTCGCCAGCATCGAAACGCTCTTTTGCGTCGCCATACAGGTGGCAGGAAACCCAGTGGCGGGTCTCTTCTTCCGTTAGTCCCGGCGACCACTGCTCACAAACATCACCGATTTTCACCGGGCAGCGCGGGTTGAACGTGCAGCCAGAAGGCGGGTCTACCGGAGACGGGACTTCACCAGGGAGGATGATCTCTTCACGTTCAATGTCCGGATGGGATGGAAGCGCGGCGGAGATCAAAGCCTGTGTGTACGGGTGGAGCGGGTTGGAGAAAAGCGGTTCTGAATCGCCTATCTCCTTAATACTACCCAGGTACATCACGGCGGTCGTGTGGCACATGTATCGAACCGTCGCCAGGTTGTGAGCGATCATCAGGTAGGCGAGATTGTGCTCTTTTTGCAGGTCCACAAGAAGGTTAAGGATCTGTGCTCGAATGGACACATCCAGGGCAGAAACAGGCTCGTCTAGAACCATGACTTCCGGGTTCAAGGCAAGCGCTCGGGCGACGCCGATGCGCTGCCGCTGTCCGCCGGAGAACTCGTGTGGATACAGGTTCGCCTGGTAAGAGTTAAGACCTACCTCTTCAAGAACTTCATCGACCCGTGTGTTGATCTCGCCCTTGGTCATCTTGGTGACGATCTGGAGGGGTTCAGCGACTATGCCCCGGACTCGCATCCGGGGGTTTAGAGAGGACCACGGGTCCTGAAAAACCGCCTGCACGTTCTTGCGATAGTCTCGCTTGGCCGCACGGCTCATCTTGGTGAAATCTTCTCCCTTGAAGAAGATTTGCCCCGCTGTGGGCTTTTCGAGACCGAGCAGCAATTTTGCCGTCGTGCTCTTGCCACACCCGGACTCACCAACAAGACCAACTGTCTCTCCCGCACGGACGGAGAGGTCAATCCCGTCTACCGCTTTGAGAGTTGGCTTATTCCCGAATCCCAGAAAACCACCGGCAAGCTGAAAATGCTTGGCCAGACCTCTGGTCTCAAGAATTACTTCAGCATTAACGTCAAGAGGCTGAATTCCCTCTTTTTGCTGAATCTGTTCCTGAATTGTCGTCATCGCACCTGTATCCGTAAAAGGTTTCGTCAAACATCGCTCGTCAGAACTCATTGAGCGCTAACGGGTACACCTGCTTCTCGCGGGGTGCTAGTCGGCTACCGCTTCAGCTTCTTGGGGTTGTTCTTCCGCGACGGTGTTCACGGAAACAGACTGTGCAGCAGCCAATTCTTCCGGATCTGCTTTGGAAATGTCAAAGTCCAAGAGTTTCCAACAACTCGCCGTGTGCTCCGGGCCGATCTCGGCACGAACTGGATACGCATCACGGCAGATATCCTGCGCGTACTCACATCGTGGGGCGAACGGGCAACCCGGAGGAAGGTCGAAGAGGGGTGGCGGCTGGCCCTCAATTGAGTAAAGCCGCTGTGTCCGTTCTTCGAGCTTCGGCACGGATGCCAGCAATGCCTCGGAGTAGGGATGGGAAGGCTCGTTAAATATTTGACGCACATCGCCGGTCTCGACGATCCGTCCGGCGTACATGACAGCGACACGGTCGCACATCTTGGCGACGATCCCGAAATCATGTGTGATGAAAATAATTCCAACACCAGTTTCAGCCTGAATCTCCTTGAGAAGGCGCAGATAACCGGCCTGAATCGTCACGTCCAACGCGGTCGTTGGTTCGTCCGCTATAAGAACGATCGGTGCGCAGGAGATGCTGATGGCTCCAACAACCCTCTGGCGCATTCCGCCAGAAAGCTGGTGTGGGTAGTCCTTCATCCGGCTTTCGGCCGCCGGGATTCTCACCTGTCGCAGGGAGTGGATGATCTTATCAACTAGGGACTGACCTTTCAGATTCTGGTGAATCCGAATGGCCTCTCCGACCTGGTTCTCGATGTTGAACACCGGGTTGAGCGCCGTCATCGGGTCCTGAAGGATCATCCCGACCTTGGAGCCCCGTATTTTGGCCATTTCGCTATCGGAAAGGTCCAGGACATTCTCTCCGTCGAGAATCACTTCACCGCCAACGATGTAACCGGGGGGTGAAGGAATAAGTCTCATGATCGAGAGTGCCGTCACCGACTTCCCTGACCCTGATTCGCCCACTACTCCGAGGGTCTCCCCTCGCTTCACGTGATAGGAGACTCCGTCTACGGCCTTCACTGTGCCGTAACTGGTCTGAAAATAGGTCCTCAGGTTTTTCAACTCCAGAATGACATCATCCTGGACCGTACTGGGGCCAAATCCGTCCCTGTCCGCGTCTTCGCGGTCCGAGTAATCTCCGCTCTCTGCGCGATCTTGTTCGGGCGAGTCGACCATCCTCGGCTCCTCTTAGCTCAACCGGAGGCGAAAGTGCGGATCACTTCACTCCCGGCGTTGGGCCGTCAATACCGGTCCCAACTGTGCGTTGTACGACCCGATAAGGCCGTTACTTTTACGTCGTAATTCAGAGGCACTCACTCGTGTGCCCTTCAGGTTGCGGCGAAGTATAGCAGTGGTCGATACGGTGCGCATAGCCATCCATAAGGATGCCGGTCAGGCCCGCCGTAATCTACCGGCAAACATCAACGCCAGAGTCGCCAGAATTAACAATCCTATCCCGTTCACACTGAGCGCCCAACCTACGGAGTACACCTCTGCAATCAGTCCCAGTTCAAGGCTCCCAGCCCACCCGAATCCGATCGCAAAAATCCACCCTCCCATGGCACGGCCGCGCATGTCGTCCGGGACGTTCGCCATCAGCAAAGTCCACTGCAAAGCGTCAAAAGAAGACGCCATAATGCCTACAACGGCGACTATCAATAGCGACACGGGAAAAATCTCCGATATTCCAAGTGAGATCAACCCGACGCCGTATATGAAAATTATGGCAATCGCGAGCAGGCCCTTGCGACCGAAGTCGGAAAGTGCCGTAATCAGCACCGAACCGACTAGGCCACCAATCGCCGCCATCGCCGTCAACGCTCCCAGCCCCGTCGCGCCGACGCCAAGTACATCCTCGGCCAATGACGGCATTACGGTTTGGAACGTAAACCCGAGAATCTCAACGACCATGGCGAAGGCAAGTAGCGTAGCCACGATCGGGATGCCGAGCAGTACCCTTATTCCACCGATTGTGCTGCTGATAAA
>CAUZKS010000238.1:0-3718 GCA_963580625.1 Dehalococcoidia bacterium
GCGCTCGGATATCGGCCTTCGTGAGTCCTGCTTCTACCATGGGACTTCGGACCGTGAAATCGCGCGCCGCTTCCAGGCCGGGCCGGAAATCACCGAGATCGTCAGCATTCGTGCCGTTTGCGACCTCATCCCAACCCTCGGATCGAGCGATATCGATCAGGTGGGTGTAGAGCTCGGTCTTGCAGAAGAAGCAGCGTTGAAGATCGTTGGCTGCGTAACGGGGATCGTTGATCTCGTCGGTGATGATTACGCGATGGTTCCAGGACTGCTTTTTCGCAAGATCAACGGCATCTACGAGTTCATCTTCGGACAGACTCGGGGAGTGGGCGGTGATGGCGATCGAGTTGTCCCCGAGCGTCTCTTGCGCGATGGCGGTCAGGAAAGCGCTATCTACGCCCCCGGAATACGCCACAATCAGCGAGCCGTAACCGCGCAATATCTCCATCAAGCGCTCGCGTTTTTCGGCCAGCGTCAATTCAGTTGTTGGACTCACCGGTCTCGTCGGGGTGCTCGTCATCGGTCACTCCTCAGAATCTCGGGAGTAGTCGATCCTAACTTCAAGCGCTCGGATCGGATACCACTCTCGATTCCCCGTAGTGTAACCCGTTAACTTGCCGTGGCAGAGCTATACGAACGGCTTCTGCGAGTGTGGGAACCCCGCGTTTGGCTTTAGGCTCCCCCGAATTCTGGGAATTATTGCTCGAATGCGAAGGAAGAAGACATCCTTGGAAACCCAGCCGCTCTGCTTCAGACCGCCTGCGATCCGCCTGCGGGATGGCCCTTAACTCCCCGGAAAGGCCGATTTCTCCTGCCGCCGCAAGCCCCGGATCTACCGCGACGTCGAGGAGACTGGATGCGATTGCGAGCGCCACCGGAAGGTCTGCGGCCGGTTCGGTGAGTCTCATCCCGCCGGTTACGCTGACGATCACGTCCTGCGAAGCCAGAGGTAGACCGACCCTCCTCGCTAGCACCGCCACTACCTGATTCATGCGTGCGAGATCGATACCCGTGGCGACGCGTCTCGCCGTTTGTCCTCCGGAGGGCGCGGTCAACGCCTGAACCTCGACGATAAGCGGCCGAGTACCCTCGATAACAGCGGCCACTGCCGTCCCCGGCGCTGGTTCCGGCCGGAGTGACCGGTCGGTCAAAAGAGACTTCGATGGGTCCGTGACCTCCAACATGCCCTTCGCTCCCATTTCAAAAACGCCGACCTCATTGGTATGGCCATATCTGTTTTTGATGCCGTGAAGGGTGCGGAGGCTGTTAGACGGATCGCCAGACAACTGCAAAACAACATCCACCGTGTGTTCTAGAACGCGTGGTCCCGCGATCGAGCCATCTTTCGTCACGTGCCCCGCAAGTATTAAAGGAACGCCTGATGTCTTGGCGCGGGTGGTCAGCCTTCGGGCGCTCTCTCGAACCTGGCTGACGCTTCCTGCCGAGCCGGGAATGTCCGGCGCAGTCACCGTCTGTATTGAATCGATCACGACCAGGCTGGGTTCGAGGATATCGATGCGGGCGATGATGCCGTCCACATCGTCCGTGCTCAGCAGGAAAATGCGGTCACCGGTCATGCCTAGCCTGTTAGATCGCATCCGGATCTGGTCTGCGGACTCCTCGCCGGAGACATACAGAACCGGGCCGTGTTGTGCGGCGACTGATGCGGCGGTTTGAAGCAACAGAGTGGATTTGCCAACACCCGGCTCACCGGAAAGCAGCATTACCGAGCCAGCGACCGCTCCGCCTCCCAGCACGCGGTCGAACTCGCCGATCCCGGTGACCAGTCTCTTAGATGAATCAACCGTAACCTGGGACAGCTCTATTGGTTCGATAGACGAATATGGATTGAGCTGTTCGCGGCCGTCTCCAACCATCGCCCGTGTACCCTTGGCCCCCTGTTTCTTTCGGGGCTCAACGAACTCGTTCAACGCGTTCCATGCGCCACAACGGGAGCAACGACCCTCCCAGCGCTGGAAGCGAGTCTCGCACTCGGAGCAGATGTATACGGTCTTCACGTCGCTTCGTGGCAATCCGGTGACCCCTGGCCTGTATTCGCTAAAGGTGTTTCAGGAGTATCCGGTTTACCAGCCTGACCGACAACGACCCCGCGTCACAGGCCCTGGAGCATCCGACCAGATACGTCGGCTTGTTAAAGCGCTTTCCAGAAAGACTTCTCTCCGTTGCGCACTATTTTGCCGATACTCTTGTCGATCCCGAGGTGGCCCGAGAACACCATCCAGTCCTCACGCTCTGCTCGTCCAAGGAGTTCCTGGCGTGATCGTGTGGAGATCGTCGTGTCCCAATCAAAGATCGGACACCAGTCCTGCTCCGAAATCTGTGCCACGTTGTGGAAGAGGTCACCGGTGATGATGCCGGTCTGGCCGTTGGATTCAACCAGCACACACTGGTGGCCGGGTGTGTGGCCGTTGGTCGGCAATGTAGAAACGCCGGGCACGATCTCGTGAACGCCGGAAATTAGATCAAGAACCCTCAGGGTTTCGAGCGGCTTTACAGAGTGATCGAAAGCGTCGTTTGAGTTCTCAGGTAGAGAGTAGTGATCCCAGTCCGCCTGGGCGACCAGGTAACGGGCGTTTGGAAAAGTGGCTCTCGCCGAATCGCCGTCGTATGAAACGTTCCAGCCGATGTGATCTCCGTGTGTGTGCGTGATCACCACGATCCCTATCTCCTCCGGACTCACGCAGAGTGCGTTCAAGCTATTGATAAGCTCGCCCGGGTTTCCCGTGTGGTTGTGTGGACCCGGGCCCATTCCCGTATCTACAAGTATGGACGGTCCTCCACCAGACGAGCGAATCAGGTGCCCTCGCCACTGTGATCGGTAGAAGCCGTCTGGGTCTAGCGCGAAATCCCGGTATGGGTCCCATGCCGCCTCTGGAACCTCTGAGTAGATTTCGGATGGATTCCGATCCATACCCTGATGGTCCTGGATGGTTGTGATCTCAAACCCGCCGATACTGAGACTTGTGGACATAGCCGGCTCCGTCAGATTGTGATTAGAAATGCGAATGTTTGCAATCACAACTGCACGAGTTTGCGATAGAGAACTCGAACCCGATGTGCCGCAGGGAGGAGGGTACTGCCCGAACGCAAGAAGAGGGAGCCAACGGCTCCCTCTTCTTCTTTATCCGTTTTCGGTCTTGAAGTTGTCTACTCGGCGTCGGCCGTTACGGCTTCCTCGCCCTCTTCGTTAGAGGTTGATTTGCCCTTGGATTTCGGCGTCGTTACCGTGACGCCACCTTCCTCGTCGATATGCAACTCCACGAGGTCGCCTGCAGTGAATGCTCCGGCAAGGAGTTCGTCGGACAGTCGGTCCTCGATCTTGTTCTGGATCAGGCGGCGAAGAGGACGTGCGCCGAAAGTCGGGTCGTAACCCTTCTCTGCGAGCCAGTTCTTTGCGCCGTCCGTAACCTGGAGCACCATGCCCTTCTCAAGCAACTGGGCACGAACCGTTTCTAGCATCAGGTCGACAATTTCGACGATGTGGCTCTTTGTCAGCGGGTGGAATACCACCGTGCCGTCAAGCCGGTTCAAGAACTCAGGCCGGAAGAAGCGCTTCACCTCATCCATGACCTTGTCCGACATTCGCTTGTAGCGCTCTTCACTTTGCGACTCATCAAGCTCGCTCACCCTGCCGAACCCGAGCGTGGTGTCCCGCTTGATCAGGTCTGACCCGAGGTTGCTGGTCATGATGACGACAGGA
>CAUZKS010000239.1:0-3718 GCA_963580625.1 Dehalococcoidia bacterium
ATCCGATCAACCTCCAGGATGGTGAGATCGAGATCGTGGCCGAGGCGATAAGGGACGAACTGTTGAAGGCCTCGGGCGGGGACTAGAGGACCTGATCGGGCAGAACAAGGCCCGCCCATGCGACCTGCACAATGTCATTCTGAGTACGAGGCGAAGGATCTCCCGTGTTTCTGTTAATTAGGGCTATTGTCGGACGTCAAGATTCTGTCACTGGGATACCGGGACTCAACGATAAATATCGCGCTGGCGGCTTGCCGCTCTACGAGCAGGACACTCCTTACCTCAGTCCTCTTTCGACCGGAAGAGGAGGGCAGGAGTATCCACACGAGTAAAGTCACCCATTCCGTAGTTCACCTGCCGCCGTTTACAATATCTCGTCGCCAGTTGGCGATCGTCGATTCTTTCGTCGTAACAACATCCATCGGTACCCGTATTTCAAGTGCCAGATCTCCGTATAGCTCTTCCATCTGAAGGCGCACTCGCCACCGCCGCAACTGAACTGCTGCGCGACGCCGGGATGCGCGTCAATCGCTCAAGCAGTCGTACCTACACGGCCAGTATTCCGGCCGTTGACGGTGTCGAGGCGCTCTTTCAGCGTGCTTCCGACATCACGGGTCTGATAGACCGAGGTGTAGCCCACATCGGGATTGTCGGGCTGGATCAATTTGAGGAAGAACACGATGAGGATGGTGATGGGGTCATCCTGATTTCGGACCTCAAGTTCGGTGGGTCTGACCTCGTATTCGCCGTGCCGGACGACTGGACCCGGGTCCACACGATCGAAGATCTAGCGCGTAAAGCAGAGGAGATTGAGAAGGGTGGGCGCGTACTCAGGATCGCCACCAAGTACCCTCGACTTGTCGGCCGTTATCTAGCGGAGCACGGCATCAATTACGATCCGGTGAGCGCCAAAGGCGGACTCGAAGCGCGCCCGGAGATTGGCGACGCCGACTTGATTGCCGACATAACAGCAACCGGCACGACGTTTCGCCAGAACCGACTACGGCGCCTGGACGACTCGCCAGTGCTCCGATCTTCGGCGGTATTGATCGGAAACCTGAAGTCTCTTGATCGGGATGACGCTGGACTAGAGCCCGTGCGACAGATTCTCGAACGCCTCGAATCGCGCGTGGCGGGACAGGGCTATCAGTGGGTGATTGCCAACATCGAAGGTGAATCGGCGGAGGCTGTAGCGAGCCGCGTCAACTCAGATCCGCGCTACTCCGGTCTACAGGGCCCGACGATCGGGCAGGTGTTCAGCAAGTCCGGCGGTTCATGGTTCTCGGTCCAGGTGGTGGTTCCCAAGAAAGATTTGATACCGGCCATCGACTACATGCGGCAGCTCGGAGCCAGCGGCATCACCGTCAACGAGCCCGCATACGTTTTCGAGACCCCCTGTGCCGCATACGCAGAACTTCGGAAGAAGCTTGGCCGACCGCTCCCACGGAACGGCAGCGTAAAGGCATGAAACGGGTCACGGGTCTCTCGGCAGCCCTGGGGTTGCTGTCCGGATCACAACCGAACGACGAAGAGGCCGACAGGGTAGCAGCGCGGATCATCGACGATGTTCGACGAAACGGCGACGCTGCTGTGAAGCGAATCTCCGGCGAACTGGATGGGGAACCACTCGGCTTTCTGGAAGTGCCCCGGACCGATATTGACGCAGCTCTAGCCGCCATCCCGACCGATACCCGTGAAGCGCTTGAGACGGCAGCGGAACGCGTACGCACCTTCCAGTCGGCTGCGATGCCGAAGAGCTGGCACGATGATGATCGGCACTACGGCGAGTTGGTAACGCCGGTGAAACGTGTTGGCGCATATGTACCCGGTGGTACGGCGCCGCTGGCGTCCACCGTAATCATGACCGTCGTTCCGGCCCGTGTGGCCGGCGTGGACGAGGTTTATCTGACGACCCCTGCAGCTGGGGACGCGCTTCCGCACCCGGCCGTACTTGCCGCCGCCGCCATAGCGGGAGCGGACCGCGTCTTCAAGGCAGGCGGCGCGCAGGCGATTGCCGGGTTTGCGTACGGGACGGAAACCGTGCCTGCCGTTGATCTGATCGTCGGCCCCGGTAACGTCTGGGTTACGGCCGCCAAACGACAGTTGTTCGGGCGCGTGGGCATCGATGGCCTGTACGGACCTACCGAGACACTGGTCGTTGCGGACGAGACGTCGGACCCGGAGTTCTGCGCCAGCGATCTGCTTGCCCAGGCGGAGCACGACGTCCGAGCACGGCCGATCCTTGTCAGCACGTCGCCGGAAATTGCGGACGCGGTTGAGGACGCTCTCATGAGGCAGTTAACCGATCTGCCGAGAAAGGCGATCGCCGGCGAGGCTGTCAAGACCAATGCCGTGTCGGTTATCGTAGACTCCGTAGAAGAGGCGATAGAGGTAGCAAACGCGGTGGCGCCCGAGCACCTTTGTCTTGCGATCACCGACCCTGGGCCATACATATCTCTTGTCCGTAACGCAGGCGGGTTGTTTGCCGGTGAGTATTCCGCCGAGGTTATGGGGGACTACGTTGCCGGTCCAAGTCACGTGATGCCGACCGGCGGTACGGCCCGATTTGCCTCAGCGCTGAATGTGAGGCACTTTCTCAGGTTCACGCCGGTCGTTGACCTGGATAGCGCTGGATTCATGGAGATCGCACAACAGGCGGCGGTGCTGGCGCGCACAGAAGGCCTGCATGGTCATGCCAACGCGGCAGAGCTGCGCATGAAACGGCTTATCGGAGAGTAGCCCGGGGCACGGTCATGTGGTGTAATCCCGTTTGATGGATGCCGACACCACTGGCACTCTATTTACCCAACAATATTCATACGGAACCACGTTTGTCACAGATGCAGATACAACAGTTGATGCGGCCGCACCTGATCACACCTGAGACGTACGCCACGGCGGTATCACCGGACGAGATGGCGTCGAAGGCCGGTGTCTCGCCGGAGATGATCATCAGGGTCAACCAGAACGAAAATCCATTCGGCGCGGACCCCGATATCGCCGCTTCTCTTAACGACATTCCACTGCACCTGTATCCAGACGCAAATCAGGTCAAGATTCGGGCGTCGCTGTCGCAGTACACGGGACACCCGACCGAACAGATCATGGCAGGAGCGGGCGCCGACGAGATGATTGATCTCCTGATGCGGCTGTTCGTCGCGCCGGGTGAGCGTGTCCTGGACTGCAAGCCGACATTCGGCATGTATCACTTTTGCGCACGGGTGGCTGACGCAGAAGTCGTTTCGATACAGCGTGACGACACGTTTGAGGTTGATGTGGAGGCGGTTGCCCGTGAGGACGATGAGCGAACGAAGATCGTCTTCCTGGCCTCGCCCAACAACCCGACCGGGAACATCCTCACGGAAGAACAGACACGCGATTTGCTAAAACTTGGCATGGTGATTGTGGTCGACGAAACTTATTTCGAGTTCTCCGGTCAGACGGTTGCGCACCTGATTCCTGAGTTCGAGAATCTTGTAGTTCTGCGATCGTTCAGCAAATGGGCCGGTATCGCCGGGTTGCGTGTCGGATACATGATCGCCAGCACCGAGATCATTAGCCGTCTCATGGATATCAAGAACCCGTACAACGTGAACATCGCTGCGGAAGCGGCGTTGCTGGCGACGATGGAACACCGCGGCAAGCTGCTGGGGAAAGTGGCGATTCTTCTTGAACAGCGGAAGCGAATGGAGAAGGCGTTCGACGCGATGGATCGTGT
>CAUZKS010000240.1:0-3714 GCA_963580625.1 Dehalococcoidia bacterium
CATTAACAGTTGTGGCATTCCTGATCGCCCTCACAATGGTGGAGGATATGCCGCTCTCAGACTTGCAGTTCGAGATATTCTCCGCAATAGGCACCGTAGGTGTGTCGACCGGCATTACTCCGTTACTTGGAGATGGAGGGAAAATCGTCGTGGCCACCGCGATGTTCGTCGGGCGATTTGGTCCGCTGACGCTCGCATTGCTGATGGCTGGCCGTGAAGCTCCGGTGGGTTATCGATACGCGACCGAACGAATTAGAATAGGCTAGCTTTTCTGACATCACATTGACGGGCCCGATTATCCCCAAACGTATACCCGGAACCGGGTAGAACCGCCCGGCGACGGGTCAAAACGAAACCGGCGTCCGGTTCGATCTAAAGTTATCGGGGGTTCCCATCGCTACAACAAAAAAACAGGTCGCAGTCGTCGGCCTTGGCCGTCTTGGATCCGGTGTAGCGCGCACCCTTTATCAGCTTGGCCACGATGTAATGGCGATAGACCAGAACGAGGGGCGCGTTCAGCCCCTCATGGGGCAGGTAACTTACCCGGTGGCGGGAGATGCTACCAGTGAAGCCGTCCTGACCGAACTGGGCGTGGACAATATGGACATCGCGGTTGTGGCCATCGGCCAAGATGTCCAGGCGAACATCATGGTTTCGGTGCTTCTGAAGACGATGGGCCTCCCGTACATCGTCGCCCGTGCGCACGACGAACTGCACGGGGCAACGCTGGAGCGGATCGGATGTAACAAGGTGGTTCACCCCGAGGCCGAAATGGGCGCCCGGCTGGCGCACAATCTTTTTAACCCCGATGCCCAAGAGTACATGGAACTGACCGAGTCGTATGGCATTAGCCGGATCCGTGTACCAGACAGGTTCGCTAACATGACTCTGCGGGAGACCGGATTCACGGGCGTGCGAGACAAGTACGGCGTCTCGGTCCTCGCACTAAAACGCGGCGACGAGATCACCATGTCTCCGGACCCGGACGATGGGCTACTGCCCGGAGATATCCTCGTGGTAGCCGGGCGGGACGAGCTTGTAGACAGAATTTCTACCTGAGAAATTCCAGAATTCCCGAAGATCCAATTTAATCGTGTGATCTGGGCCGAACCTTTAAATACAAGTAAATACCAGTTGAAACGTGGAGCAGACCAGCATATGGCCTACCCGAAAGTCCTTGCGGTACTTACCGGCGACGAGACAGATCAGGGAGTGCTAGCGCAGGGCGCCGATATGGTTCGACCGGTCAAAGGCACGCTTTACGCGGTGTACGTAATCACCGTAGACCGTGGCTTGCCAGTCGACGCAGAGGTCGGACCGGAAGCTGCCAGGGGTGAACAGATCCTTATCAACGCAGAAGCGTCTGTTGAGTTGCCGCGTGGGGATTTCGAGGCGCAGTTGCTCCAGGCACGGGAACTTGGTCCGGCGGTGGTACGTGAAGCGGCTGAACGTGATGTAGACGCCGTAGTGATCGGGACATCGTGCCTGCGGGAGTACGGGCGCTTCTCCCTTGGAGAGGACGTTCCCTACGTTCTTGAACACGCTCGCTGCCTGGTAGTACTGTGGCGGGAGCCGCCGGCACGGAGCGAGGGACGCCAGAACCGCTCCAGATCACGATCAACCGGAGGCCGGCAGCCTGCCGGAATTCTCTCGAGTGTCTGATATCTCTGATATTCGCGATGTCTGGGACGGTGATTGCGGCCATCTCGTGGAACATCAGGTCGCGCGATGAAGGTCGTAATCATGGGCTCCGGCCGGATCGGGGCACGCGTAGCATCCTCGCTATCGACTGATGGCCACGATGTTTCGGTCATCGAACCGAATCGCACACAGGTCGTGAACCTGCCCCGGACTTTGATCGATGACGGATTGATAACCCTTGTCATCGGCGACGGAAGCGGATCAGATGCGATGCTGGAGGCGGGAATTGAGGACGCTGATGTGTTCCTAGCGCTCTCAGGGAACGACGCGCTGAACGGGCTGGCCGCGCAGAAAGCGAAGTCGGTCTACCGGACGCGCCGGGTCGTGTGCCGGGTGAAGGACGAAGGTCTTAGGGAGCTATACACAAGCCTCGGGATCACCGTCACCTCACCCACGGCGCTCGTTGCCGACGTGATACTTCAGACCGTGCCGGATATGCCCTTATAGACCATGTATATCGTCATCATCGGCGCAGGGCGCATAGGAACGGGACTGGCAAAGTCCCAGCTGGCGACGGGGCAGGAAGTGTTCCTTCTCGATCGGGACGACGCACGCGTCGAATCACTTCGTTCTACGTTCGGCAGCATCGCTCGACTGGGCGACGGAACTAACGTCACAAACCTGCGAGAAGCAGGGGTGGCGCGTGCCGGACTCTTTATCGCTGCTACAGGCGACGATGCCGTCAACCTCGCCTCCTGCCAACTCGCCAAGCAGGTGTTCAACTCCCCCAGGACGGTTGCCGTGGTCGTCGATCCCGAGAACGCCACGTTGTTCGAGGCTCTAGGAGTCGACGATGTCGTGAGCCTGACCGACCTCGCAATGACGAGGCTCGCATCGACGGTCCCGGCACACCCGGTCGTCCGTCTCATGCCCCTGGCTGGCCGACACCGGGAAATGGTGGCGATCAAAATCCCGGCAGGCGCAGAGGTAATCAACCGTATGTTGTCTGAGATCGTATTGCCGTACGGTAGTTCGGTGATCCTTGTTATCGGACCCACAGGACAGACTGAGGAGCCGCGCCCGGAAACGGTACTCGGCGCTGAGGATGAGGTGATAGTGGTGACGCCGGTGGAAGGCACGCAGGCCCTGTGGGAGACGTTCACCGAGATGCCGTAAAGCCCTCGATGGCTGGCCCTCTGGTGTTTGGGGGGGGGCAATCTGCTTATCTTGAGTCATTAACTAATCAAACATAAGCCATAATCGATACTGCATCGGTAATGCAATGCCAAAGAGGCGTAAACGGGACATGAAACTTGGCTATCTGGGCCCCTCCGGTACTTACAGTGAAGACGCGGCATACAGCTACAGCCCTGATGCGGAGATGGTGTCTTACCCCTCCATCCCGACACTCATCACAGCGGTCGAGAAGCGCGTAATCGACCAGTGCGTGGTCCCGATAGAGAACAGCCTGCACGGTGCTATCACGGACGTGCTCGACTTCCTCGTCCGCACAGACAGCATAATGATCGCTGGCGAACTCGCTGTCCCGATCGACCATTGCCTAATGGCGAAAGCTGGAACGAAAATCGCCGATATGAGGATGGTCTTCTCGCACCCACAGTCGCTCGGGCAGAGCCGGAAATACCTGGAAACTACGTTGAGTCACGTCCAGGCCGTTACTTCACTCAGCAACGCCCAGGCGGTGATTGATATGCAGGAGTCGGACACCGCAGCCGGTGCGATCGCGCCTCGCAGGGCCGCTGAAATTTACGGGGCGGAAGTTCTTGCGGAGGCGGTCCAGGACAACCCCAATAACTACACGCGCTTCGTCGTGCTTGATGACACTGACAGACTTCCGACCGGCAATGACATGACGTCCGTGGCGTTTCAGTTCTCGGAGGACGAACCGGGGTTGCTTTACCGGGCGCTCGGGGTGCTGAAAGAAAACTCGATCAACATGGTCAAGATCGAATCGCGGCCGACGGGGGAGCGGCTGGGTCGCTACACCTTTCTATTGGACATGGAACTGCATCGTGCGGACCCGGTCGGGCGTGAGACTATCGAGAAGCTGAT
>CAUZKS010000241.1:0-3704 GCA_963580625.1 Dehalococcoidia bacterium
TGCCGCATCTGTATTTCTGGAAATCCGCCAAGTGGGTGGAGAGCATCCGATTTATGGACGAGGACGCCCCCGGTTTCTGGGAGGCGAACGGCTATCACATGTACGGCGATCCCTGGAAAGAACAGCGATACTGGGGCGACTGACCGGCTGGACGTCCACTCCCCCGACGGGAGAGGGTTAGGCTGATGGAGAAGCCTGTTGCTGCTGGATATTCGATCCTTCGAGAGCCTCAGGAGACGGCCCACTCAGAGTTCGGGACCCACCGTTTTCAACGAATCAGCCCCGGACATTTGACGATGCAAGATTCTGATCGATCTCGAGATGGCTCTCAACCAGACCATCTGACATGGCAGATGGCGACCGTGGAATCGATCACGGTTGAAACGTATCGGGTCAAGACGTTTCGGTTGCTTTTGCCCGTATGGCAGTCGTTCCGCCCCGGCATGCACTACGACGTCCGATTGACTGCACCTGACGGCTATCAGGCCCAGCGAAGTTACTCGATCGCTACGGGGCCTGAGACGCGTAACGTTGTCGACCTCACGGTCGAGACGATCGATGGCGGGGAAGTTTCGCCCTACTTCCACGACGTCGTGGAAGTAGGAGATCGGATTGAGGTTCGTGGTCCGATCGGCGGCCCATTCACCTGGGACGGATCGATGGGGGGACCACTTCTGTTGATCGGCGGCGGATCCGGAATAGTCCCGCTAATGTCGATGCTTCGTCACCGGGACAGCACAGCATGTCACGTCCAGACGCTATTGCTCTACAGCTCACGTTCCCCTGAAAACGTAATCTATAGCGACGAACTGGACGCTCTTTCTGCGGCCGGGAACGGTCTTCGGGTGGAGCACACGTTTACGCGAAAAACACCGGATGGGTGGGATGGATTCGCTCGACGGGTGGATGTTGAGATGATTTCCGAAGTGTTCGACCGGTTAGGAGCCATCGGTAGGGCTTTCATCTGTGGTCCAGAAGGGTTCGTGGAGACGGCGGCAAACGCGCTCGTGGATGCCGGGATAGCGTCCGAGCGCATTCGCACGGAGCGGTTTGGACCGATCGGGATTTGATAATCGGCCCGGCCTCGGTTTTCGAACGAGTGTAGAGGCCTGATCAATTCCCCAGTTAATTGCCTTTGTGACATTCCCCCGGGGTTTGGCCGAGGTGGTCGCTATCATCCGACGGTATTCATCATGTAACACGAGTTTTTAGTTGGACTGGACCCTGATTACCGAAACCCATGAGAGCGCTCCCGACGCGGGCGTTGGCCTTCCAGCGGATCACGCAACCTACATCGCCCTGCTTGCCGAGAAATTCGGCTATCCAGGATTACGCCCGGGCCAATCAGAGGCTCTGCGCGGACTGGACTCATCGGATGTTCTCGCTGTGCTCCCTACGGGAAGCGGCAAAAGCATGGCCTACGTCCTACCCGCGCTCGTGTCTGGACGCGTGCTGGTGGTCTCGCCGCACATAGCGCTCATGCAGGATCAAGTCGAAAGTCTGGTCGCTAACGGCATCCGTGCTGCTTTCATCAATTCCAACCTGACCAATGTCCAGAAACGCGACACTTACACGGATTTTCGGGATGGCGATCTCGATCTGCTGTACACCTCGCCGGAGTCTTTGGCGAACCAGAAGTTTGTCACGGGATTGGCCAAAGCAGGGATCAACCTCCTTGCGATCGACGAAGCGCACTGTGTTTCAGAGTGGGGTCACACGTTCCGGCCCGACTACCTGAGACTCGATTCCGTTCGAAAACAACTTGGGTCTCCCCGAACTATCGCACTCACGGCAACGGCCACCGGTCAGGCGCGTGACGATATCGCCCGGCGGCTCGGGTTGGACGATGCTATTCGCGTGGTGCACTCGGTGGATCGCCCCAATCTGAACTTCACTGTGAATTTCGGTGGGGGGAACAGTGAGAAACAGGACTTCTTACTCGACTACGCCATGAAAAGACGTGGAAAGAGTGGAATCGTTTACGTGGGCTCGCGTAAACGAACGGAGGAACTGGCCGAGTTGCTCTCGGGGGCGGGGCTGAAAGCGGCGCACTATCACGCAGGCATGGTGGCGAAAACCCGGTCCGATGTTCAGCGACGGTTTATGACGGACCAGATCGATGTGATGGTCGCAACGAACGCTTTTGGACTGGGAGTCGATAAACCGGACGTTCGATTCATCGTGCATTACGACATGCCCGCCCGACTTGAGGCGTACTACCAGGAGTCGGGGCGGGCTGGACGTGATGGTGAACCTGCTGAATGCGTGCTGATCTACACGCCGTATTCGGCCTCCGGACCGAGGCGATTCATCGACCGGGATCATCCACCTGCCTCAGACCTGCGTATCGCCTGGCGGCGTCTGTGCGCGATGGCGAGGCCCGATTCACGTGTCCCCGAGTCCGGATTCGGGCATTTTGACGGCAAGGTGATGGCGATACGCGCTTTCCAGGAGTCGGGTCTGCTCGATGAGTCGGCCGATACCTTGCTGGACAACAACCCTGACGCTCGTATCACTTCGATGGTCGTCGATCGTCACAGAGAGCACGAGTTTGAGATGCTTGAACGAATGCTCGGGTACGCACAAACTTTGGGTTGCCGGCGCTCTTACATTCTTGAATATTTCGGCGAAAACTCTGTCGAACCTTGCGGCAGTTGCGACAACTGTCAGAACCCGGCTGGATCGGATGCGTCTGGTCTTGTTGGCCGCATCATTCAAGTACGGTCGGAGATTGCTCAACAGAGTCGGATGGACCCAGTTGATGTGTTCGAAGACCGCACAGCGCGCGCTCTAGCGGACGTACGGCCTAGGGATGAAACAGAACTGCTGGAGGTCTGGGGCATCGGTCCGGTTCGTGCCCGACGCTGGGGTAAGCAGTTGTTGGATGAGGTGCAAAAATGGGAAGCGGATAACCCGGATGCAGCTCCCCGGTCACTTGTTACTCCCGCTCGCAAGGCGACCGTCACGCAATCACGCCGTCCAGGTCACGCCGATATGCCCCTGTTTGATGTGCTTCGTGAGTGGCGTAAGACTCGTGCAGCGGAAGAAGGAATCCCAGCGTTTGTTGTGTTCTCGGACCGCACGCTGGCCGCACTCGCATCGGCAAAGCCGACAAACATGGATGAGCTATTTACCGTGTTTGGAGTCGGTGCAGCCAAACGCGATCGCTTTGGGCGAGGGATTCTAGAAGTGATTGAAGAGTTTCAATCAGGAACGACTGAGGCTGATTAGTTTGTTGAGCGTCGTTGACGGTTGAATTCCCGCTAGTCCCTTTCAACGTGACCAGTGATCGGGATTATGGTCTCTACTTGCTAAAGGTCCCTCGACTACAGTCGAAATGACAGTCGATCGCCACGTGCTCGCTTGCGTGCAGCACCGAGGACGTGGCGCCTCACATGCCTACAATAACTGCCGAATGATCGAGCGCCGCTATCCATGCATATTGGGAGACCAACCAGCAACATGTCAGACATCCTCGTCACGACCGATTGGCTCGAGCAACATCTAGATGATCCGTCGGTCCGTATCCTCGAAATTGGGGCGACCAACACGGACGATGACTATCGATCTGGACACGTCCCGGGTGCGATCCGGTTCTTCTGGAAGGACCTGAGCTGGCATGAAAGTGACCGAGCGTTCGTCACGCCGGCAGAGATGGCCGACAGGTTGGGGGCCATCGGTGTCGCGCCGGATACAACGCTGGT
>CAUZKS010000242.1:0-3702 GCA_963580625.1 Dehalococcoidia bacterium
GCCGGTAGCTCCCCAGACCATGCTTATCCCGTACAGCAATATGGCCGACGAGAACGCCCCGAGCACGATGTATTTCACACCGGCCTCATTGCCATGGGCATCATCACGCCTGAAAGCCACCAGCACGTACAGGCTGAAGCTGAGGAGTTCAAGAGCGACGTACGCCGTCAGCAGTTCTCCGGCCGCGGCCATGCCAATCATCCCGACCGCGGCAAACACCATTAAGGCATAGAACTCACCGGGCTGACGTATGTGTTGCCGAACGTAGTCGTTAGAAATAAGTACGATCACGGCGGTCAGTATCGTGAGGAACACGAAGAAGAAAAGGCCGAACTTATCGGCGATGAACAACCCGCCGTAGAGGGTTTCTACGGCGTCCCATCTTTGGACCATCGCCACAACGGCACTTAGCGCCAACCCGCCGGCAGCAAACCATGAAAGGTGAAACCGGTGTCGCCGCGGCAGCATGAAATCGATCGTCAACACGGCGAACGCGACGCCGACAAGGACGTATTCGGGGGCCAGCAGGGAGAAGTTGACGTTCATCCGGTCACCACCGGTATGTGTCGTACGCCTTCACGAATAACGTCGATAAGGAAGAACGGCGCGAGCCCAACCACGAGCAGGATCAGGGCAAGTGTCCCGGCAACCAGCTTCTCGTTGAGCTTGAGGTCGGGAAGGCTCTCCCAGCGTCTGGCGGTCTCGCCGAAGTAGACCTGTGCAAGTAGCCGGAGCATGTATACGGCCGTGATACCGGCGCCTATGACTGCCAGCGCGCCTACCCACGGGTAGGTCTGGAACAGTCCCAGGAAGACCAGTAGTTCCGCCACGAAACCGCTAAATCCGGGTAACCCAAGTGACGCAAACCCGGCGATGGCAAAGAAAAACGCGCCAACAGGCATGACTTTGGCCAGCCCGCTCAGGATGCCGATGTCCCGGGTGTGGGATGTCTGGTAGATGGCCCCGGCGAGCGTAAACATGAGGGCGGTCATGATGCCGTGGGAAAACATCTGCAGCACGGCCCCGGTAACCCCGAGTGTGTGCAGTGTGGCGAGCCCGAGGAATACGTAGCCCATGTGGCTCACGCTGGAGTATCCGATGACGTACTTGAGGTCCGTCTGTGACATGGCCGCTATCGAGCCGTAGATGACGTTTACGGCCCCCATTCCAAGTAACAGTGGAGCCCAGGCCTCGGCGCCTTCCGGCATCGTCTGTATGCCAACCCGAATAATGCCGAACGCGCCAAGTTTCATCAGAACACCGGCGTGCAACATGCTCACAGATGTTGGAGCAGACACGTGTCCGTCGGGCGACCATGTGTGCAGCGGCCACAGTCCGCCAAGCAGGCCAAAGCCGACCATCAGTAACGGGAATACCCATTTCTGGAACGACTCGTCGAATCCGACCCTTTGCAGATCAACCAGGTTGAATGTATTCAGGTCCGCCTCGACGAACATCGCGATGATCGAAACCCAGATGAGCACACTTCCGCCCACGAGAAATAGCACCAGTTTCATGGCGCTGTATTCCTTTGATCTGGTGAAACGCGGGAAGCTGGTGCTGGAGCCCCAGAAGGAGATCAGTAGGTACATCGGCAGTACGGCGATCTCGTAGAAGAAGAACAGGAAGAACAGGTCGAGGGATACGAAGGTCCCGTATACGCCGCCGACCAACAGATTGAGCAGGATCAGGTAGTCCTTGCTCCGGGCGTCAACATTCCAGCCGATCAGGATCGCCGCCGGGAACGCGATTGCAGTAAGCGCCAGCATCGCAACGGCGATGCCGTCGACGCCGAGGTCAAACCCGATTCCCAACTGTTCGAGCCAGTCCGTCTTGCTGATGAACTGGTATTGCGCTCCGTCGGTGTAGTCGAATCGCAGCAATATCCACACCACAAGAGCCGTGGTGGCGAGCGCCACGCCCGACGAAAACCACTTCATGGGTCGAAGCTGTTCGCCTTCGCCGGGCCACAGGATGAGCGCTAGCGCCGCCGCAAAGGGCAGCACCACCAGGAGAGTAAGCACGCTGTCGTCAAAACCGTTCATGGGCTATACAGACCACCAGATCACGCCAAGTACGACGGCCCCGATCACCATTCCGAGGGCGTAGTTGTAGACCATGCCCGTTTGTATATATCGAAGCACGCCGCCGATCCAGCGTGCCGTTTTGCCCGGGCCGTCAACACCGATGTCGTTCACCCATGCGCGGTCGACAAAGGCGGTAAGCCGGGCCATGGGAAGTACTAGCTGGTTGATGGCCCACTGGTACACCTCGTCGAAGTAGAATTTGCGCTCCGCCGCGGTCGCCACGAACCCGAGCCGGCGGCGTATGGCCGTCGCCGAGATACGGCGCTGCATATAGGTAAGCCATGTCAGGTAGAGCCCGACTACGACGATCACAACAGACGCACCCGAGATCGCTGTATTGATATGGAATCCCTCTTCGGAATCCATGACCCACGACACGAAGCCCATGTAGTCATGGCTCCACTCAAAGGCGGTCGCGCCGAGGCCGGCAGCCAGCAGGGCGAATACGCCGACCGGCGCCCACATCCGGATGCCGGGCTCGTGTGCGTCCTCGTTTGAAGACGACAGTTGCCCAAGAAATACCCGGTAAAGCATCCGGCCCGTGTAGAGCACGCTAAAGGCGACAGCCACGAACGTGACAACTAGGAAACCGTCGTTCAGGCGACCCGTGTGTACCGCTAGAAGAATCTCATCCTTGGAGAAGAACCCTGACAGTAATGGGAGACCGGCGAGCGACAGAGCGCCTATCCAGAACGCAACGGTCGTGAACGGCATCTTTCGCCATAGACCACCCATCTCCTGGATGTCGGTCTCTCCGGTTCCATGGCTGATACTTCCAGCGCCCAGAAAGAGGCTTGCCTTGGCGAATGCGTGCGCCAGCAGATGGAACATCGCCACGCCCGGAAAACCAGCTCCTACCGCAAGCATCATGAATCCGAGGTGGCTAATCGTGGAGTAGGCCAGGATCCGCTTCAGGTCGGTCATCGCCAACGCCATGACTCCCGCAAGCAAGGCCGTCAGAAGTCCGATTACGGCGATCAGGTCCAGCGCGTCCGGGACCATGTTGTAGATCGGGAACAGGCGTACGACTAGGTACACACCCGCCACCACCATCGTTGCGGCGTGGATGAGAGCGCTGACCGGCGTCGGGCCTTCCATGGCGTCCGGGAGCCACACGTGCAGCGGAATTTGCGCCGATTTACCGGCCGCGCCACCGAATATGAAGATCAATGCCCACTTGAGCTGTGTCTCGTCGATCCTTCCCGCGTGCGCCAGTTGCGTTATGTCGCTGATGTCAAAGGTCCCGGTGGCCCGAAACAGCAGGACGAACCCTATGAGAAGCGCCACATCGCCGATTCGTGTCGTGATGAACGCCTTCTTGGCGGCTTCGACGGCGGATCTTCGCTCCCACCAGAAGCCTATGAGCAGGTACGAGCCAAGGCCGACCATCTCCCAGCCGAGGTAGAGCAGCAACAGGTTGTCGGCAAGGACGAGCGTCATCATCGCCGCGGCAAAAAGCGACTGCACGGCGAAGTACCACCAGAGGCGTGGCTCCTCATGCAGGTATTCAAGCGAGTAGATCTGTATGCCAATTGCGACGAATGACACAATACCCAGCATCACGAGCGAAACCTCGTCGACCGTAGTGCCCCACGTGAACTCGAACCCGCCGACG
>CAUZKS010000243.1:0-3699 GCA_963580625.1 Dehalococcoidia bacterium
ACGACGATCTCCTCTGCCGTTTCGTCGACGACCAACGCACCCTTACCGATCACGGCCGGAGGTACAACGGATCGCCAGCGCGCGAGCTGTTTTTTCCTAGATGAAAGTTCGTCCGCACCCAGGAGTGCGTCGGATTCCAGCAGATCCAGTAACTCATCCACCTCGTAATAAAACACGTCTCCGGCCTGCTCCAGAGACCCACGGAACTGGAGCAGGTCACCTATCTTCAGCCAGCGGGCACGCGACGCATTTCCGATCCTTTGATCGGCCAGGAGGTTGTGATCCTCGGTAACGGGTCCGATGTGTTGCGCGTACGGCAAGAACTTGAGCAGATCTTCGATCGCCGCAGAACTGCGCGCCGCGTTCGACAGTTCAGCTTCCAGACTCTTGCGTCGAGCTATCCCAGCCTGCTCAACAAGACGTGGGCTACGCCGGTCATCTTCAATTGCGTACTGCCGAATAATTGATATCGGCATCGAAGTATTCTCACGCCAGGTCGGCAAGTCCTCCGCGCCCAGTGGATTCATGTGCCCGTACTTGACCATTGCGGTCTCAAACCCATGCCGGAACGACACTTCATCGTCGTCGTCGCCGGATGGCAGGCCACCTGATTTAATCACCGACATCACGGCGTCTGAGCGTCGTGCAATTCGTCCGAGATCCCACAGGTCTGCCGCCCTCTGTGTCGACAGATTAGGGAAGCCTTGCAGGAGAGCCAACCCGTCAGTCTGGCTCTCCGTGCCAAACTCCATGACGTAACGAGCGGCGAACGTCTCGGCAAATATCTGCGCATGGAACACCGCCGTCGAGTGCACCAACCGCATGGCTTCCGAAATCCGTTTCTGTTGCGCGGCCAGCGCGTCTTTCCAGCCGCCAGAAACAACCGAATTGGGATCGAACGCATCGAGTTCGACGACCACTTCTTCGGTCAGTGGCAGGCATCGCTCACGCCAGTCCAGAAGGTTCGAGTCGTCCTTCGGCAGATCCGTATCGTCCAGATGGGGTGAAAGCGTGGACTCGGTAGGCCAGTGTTCGGCACGAGTGTATGAGTAGCTGTTCACATGAATACGCTGAGGCAATTCGCCGGGTTTCTCGGCTCCCATCATCCCGGGAGCCAGCGAACCTGCGGTTCTTGATAGAGGCGCGGACGATGATGAGCCGTGCTCGTTGTGTACCCATGTGACCTCCTCGTACTCTGGTCCTGGAAGGTCAAAGATCACCGGCTGGTGCACGGCATCGTTCAACGAGCTTCTCCTCTTGTTGCGACTGGCGATAGGGTTTGGGCCGGCGCGAACGCCCGATCCGGCCGACAATCCTAACCATGAACCCCGTCTTTTCGACGAAGCCTTTCCACCTCAACTGCGAACCACAACGCCATTGATCCGCCTCGGTGATCGAACCCAAACTCGGCCGGGCGATCCAGGTACTCCTTGGTGCTCGTTTGCACACCTGTACCGGTGCATACATCGACCAGCCCACCCTCGTCGTCTATACGTTCCGATGTGGCGCTCCACGCACGTTCCAACGGTTCTCTGAATTTGTCGCCTAGCCATCCAGAGCGGATGCCTCTGGCAAGGGCGTATCCGACCATGCAGGTGACGCTCATCTCGTGATATGAGCCAGGGTAGTCGAGCATCTGCAGCCAAGTACCGTCCGGTTGTTGCAGCGGGATCAGCGCTTCGAGATGTTTGATGTGGGCTTCCAGTAATTCAGGTCTGAGGTCGTGCCCTTCTGGCATATAACTCAGCAACTCCGCGAAGCCCATCGCTGCGAACCCGTTTGATCGCCCCCAGTTCCAATCAGCGCCCTGGCAGTGCATAAACAGTCCGTCAGATTTTTGTGTGTCTGTATCTGCCAGGAATCTCGCCGCCAGGTCCATGTACTCAGACTTGCCAGATGCAGCGAAAGCGCGTCCAAGTACTGCGGACGCGAAGAACATATCCTCTGTGCGGAAGTTATCGTCAGACGGCGGCGGCGGTTGCCCTGGACCATCTGGCGGCCCACCAGTGCGATACCGGTTTGCGGCATCGATCAGCATCGCCGTATATCTAGGATCGTCTGTAAGCGCTGAAAGTTCGTTACACCAGACCAGCGCTGCCAGGTGCTGTCCGCCCGGCTGATCCCCGAATGCGGCCTTGTCGCCGGACACGTACTCCTCGACAAGTTCGGCGACTTCCGTAGTCGTACTATCCGGCTCTTCCCAGCCGGCCTCTCGTTCCAACTCGGCCAGCCGGAGCCGGCCACTCACGGCTACGCCCTGCGTGTAGATAACTGGATCGAGTACGTACCCGTAGGTTCTCCCAAGTAACCGGGCGATCTCCATCACTGAACGCTGGCGACGTGCGTAAAGGGCGAGTCGGGCGGGCGACCGAAGGGAAGATGAGCCCAACGCCGAAATCAGTCTTTCAAGTTCCGTTTGAAGTGCCTCCGGGTTTACCGAAAGTCGAAGTCCGGGGATTGGAGCCAGCCCACTCGGCTCGCCATCGCCCATCGCGGCTATCAGTGAGTCTTCCGGTGAGGCCGACGCAGCATTGAGGACTCGCCCCAGGGTTCCTCCGGCCGCGTTCTCGCGCCATTCCACCCCATCACCATTTTCCACCTCCAGTAACAGATCCGGCGCTGCGAAGCTGATCCATCGCCAGAGATAGCGCGCCTCCGGGTTCTCCGAATCATCGAAAAATCCGCCCTCCGGGGGGTACCCGCATGCAGGGCCGATACTCAATGGATCGCCCGATTCTGCGTCTTCAGAGAGCGCGTCAGGATTGGCGGCTGGGATAACGCTGAGTACGAGTTCAACTCCGGCGTCACGCGCCAGAGGCGGCAATATTTCCGCTGCGATGCGAGCGGCCTCGACGTCCGCGGACCGGCCGCGGAGCCCGCCGATCAAGACAACTCTGGTTCCCGTCGCGGCCGGGTCGTTGGCGTCCGGGTGCACCAAGGCGGGAATCACGCTACCTGATCGGGTAATTCCACAGGCATCCAGGCTCCAACGAAGGTCAAAGACGGGACGCGCAGGAGTAAATGAACCGTCAGGATCGGGCAGGTCGGTCATTCTTGGTCACAGCTTTCACGGCTGGTCTGTTGGAACAACAAAGTGTAGAAAACGGGACGTTAACATCATCCGAGACCAACATCACGTCGACGTGGGCGATGATCGCGATCCAATGGAAAGCCCGGCACACGGGTAGCAGATTTGCCGACGCCTGCTAGACTTGTCAACAGCGATGCGGGGGTAGCTCAGCGGTAGAGTTCCTGCCTTCCAAGCAGGGTGTCGCGAGTTCGAATCTCGTCCCCCGCTCCACTCGCACACCAAACGTGGAGACCCCATCCGAGTTAGGTACTCCATAGGTCAGTTGTAAACCAACAAGTAAACCAACCGACTTTGAAAAACGGCCTCTTCGTACTCCGGAGGGGTCGTTTCGCGTCCAGGCATCATCCGATCAACACGCTCTTCAACTCCGGTAGTCCGTCACCTGCCACAGCACCGCTAGCTCGCGTGTGTCAGAAAGTGGTTGCAAGCCGATGAACTGGTTACAGGTCTCGCCAAAGTGGACTGGGATCTGGCTTAGAGCGATTATCTAACCGAGGTACTAGCCAGCGAATCTTGCTTCGACTTTTATATCTAGACGAGGTGCAATCTCCTTGATCGCTCAGGCAGTGACCTTTAACTCGTACAGGCGGTAAACCAATTCGCCCGTT
>CAUZKS010000244.1:0-3698 GCA_963580625.1 Dehalococcoidia bacterium
ACCCGTGCGAACTCTTTGCTGGACGCATCACTCCAGACGATTCAGAACATGGCTCCGGTGCTTGGCATTCCAACAGAAGGGGCACCGATCAACGTGACGATGTACAACAACATCGCAGAAATGACGGACGCCACGGCCGCACGTAGCGGCGCTATCTCACGCGAGTTAATCACCGAGGGGCAGGCTTTCTCTCCGGAAAACACGGTCCTCGTTCAGGGAGGCAGCTCACGCGCCACCGGAACAATGTCGCACGAGTTGACGCACGTCCTGCTGAGCAGGGCCGTATCGGGCGCTCGCGGGGCGATACCGGCATGGCTCAACGAGGGTCTCGCTGAGTACGGGAATATCGACCCCGGGGTAGCGTACGACCGTTACCTGGAGTGGGGCATCGACACGAACAAGATTGCGCCACTGACATCGCTAGGCACCTTCCCGGGCGATCCCGATCTCGTGATCGTCAGTTACGGACAGGGGCGAGCCGTCGCCAGATTCATGGTCGAGGAGTTTGGGCCAGGAATGATGGCAGCGTTGCTCGCAGAGTTCAATTCCAGCAGGCGGCTCGACGAAGCGATGTTGTTGGTATACGGCGTGGACCGCCGAGGCATGGACGAACTGTGGCGAGAAACCGTCGGAGCGTTCCCGCTTGTCGACGAGGTGGTCGTCATAGCGCCGACAGCCCGCCCGCTCCCGACCTTTGTTCCGTACACGCTAGACAACTTGGGCGCGCCCCCGACATCGACTCCCAAGTCGGCCGACACGCCGGCACCAGAAACATCGCCCCAATCGGAATCGACCGTGGCGCCGGGCGAGGAAGGTGAATCCAGCGGAGGGTGTTTCGCAAACCCGGGCGGCCCTATCGATGGCGGCATGGCGCTGATCATCGTGGCGGTTGGTTCTGCGGCGGTGTTCCGCACCGTAAGGGGAAAACAGGGACCGTAAAAGTGGACCTTGTTTGTTTCCTGAAGCGGCGATTACGCGTCCGGCCCCCAGACAATGGTTCTTGCTCGAAATCTCGGCAAATGTAACCGGGCCGTCACGCCTGCGTAACATTTCCGAAACATAACGACCATAACGTGACGCTCCATCGTACGTGTGCCTCAACCGGTGCGCGACTGTTAAAGATCGCAGGAGGTAACGTCCCTTATGGACTCAGGCAATATTGCATGGATGCTGATGGCATCCGCCCTGGTGTTATTCATGACACCGGGACTCGCGTTCTTCTACGGCGGACTAGTCCGCGGGAAGAATGCTATCAACATGATCATGTACAGCTTCACGGCGATGGGTGTCGTCAGCGTTGTATGGCTGCTCTGGGGATACTCCCTCGCCTTTGGAGGCGATGGCGCATTCATAGGCAACTTTGACTACCTGGGATTCCAAAATGTCGACCCGGATGTTGGGCCCGACGGCGGCTACAACTCCATGACGATCGCTATCTTCCAGATGATGTTCGCCATCATCACTCCGGCGTTGATCACCGGTGCGATCGCTGAACGATTCAAGTTCAAGACCTATCTAATCTTCCTGGTAATCTGGATCACGGTTGTCTACGCGCCAATAGCCCACTGGGTGTGGGGTGACGGCGGCTGGATCCTTGAGATGGGCGCTGCCGACTTTGCTGGCGGAACGGTCGTCCACATCAACGCCGGTGTCGCAGCTGTAGCGGCAGCATTTTTGCTCGGCAAGCGACGTGGGGTTGATCGTGGCGTAGAGCCGCACAACGTTCCCTTCGTAATCCTCGGCGCCGGCATCCTGTGGTTTGGCTGGTTCGGCTTCAACGCCGGTAGCGGCCTTGCTGCGGACGGTGTCGCCGTTAACGCATTCCTCGTGACCAACGTTGCGGCGGGCGTCGCAGCAGTGACCTGGGTGATCCTGTCCTATCTCCAGACCGGCAAGATGAGCGCAGTTGGCGCCGCCACCGGCGCAGTAGCCGGACTTGTGGCGATCACGCCGGCCGCAGGGTCTGTCGGCCCCATGGGTGGGCTCGCAGTCGGCTTCGGTGCCGGCATACTGACTTACGTCGCAGTCCTGTACCGGCACAAGTTCGGGTTCGACGACGCCCTTGAGGTGTTCGCAGTCCACGGAATTGGCGGCATCTGGGGCGCGCTTGCCACGGCGATCTTCGCCGTCGGCGGGATTGGCGTCATAGATGGTAAGTATGAGTTGCTCGGCGACAACTTCGTCGCAGTGGTGGCCACCATGGGCTACTCGTTCGTCGTCACCTTCGTGATCCTGAAGATCCTGGACATCATTCCGGGACTTGGGCTGCGAGCCGACGAAGCTGACGAAGGCGCCGGACTGGACATATCGCACCACGGAGAACGTGCGTATGTGTCTGACGGAGCCGATTAACCGCCCTTAACGGGCATCAACATGGGAACGAGCGCGGCTCTGGAGCCAGAACTGCCACGAACTATGAGGTAGTGCGGTTCCAGAACCGCAATTCCCGGCAATCCCTGTTAAGGGGTGTACTAAAAATGATGGTCAAAATTGAGGCGATAGTCAGACCCGAGAAGGTCAACGACGTCACGACGGCACTGGAAAGCATCGGTTGCGGCGGATTTCATTTCGTCAATGTGACTGGTCAGGGCCAGCAAAGGGGCGTTGAAGTCTTTACGGGACGCGGCGCGGCGCTGACGCATCGGTCGTCACTGCCAAAGACGCTGCTCGTGACTGTTGTCCCGGAAGAGCAAAAAGAACAAGTACTGGAGACGATAATCGCGTCAGCCCGATCCTCGGAAGAGGGAACGGTGGGCGACGGAAAGATTTTCGTTTCCGCAATCGCAGAAGTGATCAGGGTAAGGACCGGTGAACGGGACCTTGCCGCCCTCACAGCAAGCGAAGACGAGTAATTCTGAGCGGCTGAATTAGCTCAGAGATACGGAAAAGCGGTCAGCCTCTACCGGGGCTGGCCGCTTTTTTACGACTGGGGCCCGGCCTGCCGTCGCCTGTCCGGAGATTGACGCAAATCAGACTGTCCGGCCCGCGAGTACTGCGTTATGATTCTGGGCCGGTGAAACGTGCGTATGTGGTCACATGAATGGGCGCTGGTGCGCCGGTGACATAGGGGCGTAGCTCAGCTGGCTAGAGCGTCGGTCTCCAAAACCGAAGGCCGGGGGTTCGAGTCCCTCCGCCCCTGCCACACGTTTGACCGAGCGAGTACCTGAGCCGAGGTGTTGGAATTGGTAGACAAGCAGCGTTGAGGGCGCTGTGCTCGTAAGGGCGTGCGGGTTCGAGTCCCGCCCTCGGCACCATAACTGAATAGATAATCCGCACCCGGAATACCATCTGGACAATGGCCTACAAGCCATGCGACGGTTGAACCGGATGCAATGGCGACGTAGCCAAGTGGTCTAAGGCAGAGGTTTGCAAAACCTCCATTCGGCGGTTCGAATCCGCCCGTCGCCTCCAAAGCTAATTGCTTCGTAAGACAGGTCTCGATATTCGGGGCCTGTCTTCGCGTTTGACCGCATCCCTGGGGCACCACTCACGCTACATCAGTTCTGCGATGCGCTCGCCGATCATGAGTGAGGTCTGATTCGTGTTGGCGCGAATACAGTCCGGCATGATAGATGCGTCAGCAACGCGAAGGCCGTCCATACCGTGAACCCGGCCGTACTGATCAACGACCGCCATCGGATCACCTTCAGGCCCCATCTTGCAGGTGCCCGATATATGGTGTCCCGTCTGCGCCCGCC
>CAUZKS010000245.1:0-3693 GCA_963580625.1 Dehalococcoidia bacterium
TCTCGCAGTTTGGCGCCCGAGGAGTCTTCTTCAAGTACGGAGACACTGCGCTTCATGACCGCACCTACAAAGTCGTCACGGTCTGTGAGGGCATCTATGTCGATCTGAGGTCGGGTCCGGTCCGATATGCGCTCCACCCAGACGACTGGTGACGTTGCCGCGTAACTGCTTCGTAGTTCGTCCGACAGGTCAGAGATGGCGTTTTCGGCTGATAGATCCCCGTGTAAAGATCCCCGTCCGTTCAGGGAGATTCGGCATACGAGGTCACGCCCACCTGCACGGACACGTTCCTCGTCGATTGTGACGTGTGCCGCGTCCAGAAGCGCGTCGAGATCAGAAAGCCCTTCTATTGATACCGAGAGTGATTCCCAGCGCACCACGTCCAGCGGCTCAAATGTTGAAGTCGGACGTCCAGATTCGTCCACATCTACGATCAGTGCGCCCCGCGCCCCAGACTCGTTCGGATGTCGACCCTGTAGGTTCCCCGGGTACGCGATCACCGGGTTCGCCGATTTCAGAGTCTGGCTCGTATGGACGTGTCCAAGCGCCCAGTAATCGATCCCCGTTCCCGAAAGATCCTCGATCGTGCACGGCGCGTAGTTGTCGTGCTCTGCGATCCCTCCGACGTTGCAATGGAGCAGCCCGACGGAGAAGAGCCCTTCTGGTGGAGGGGCGAACTTGAGCGCGAGATTATCGTGTACTTCTTGCGTCGGGTAACTGATTCCTTGAATCTGGGCGATGAGCGTACCCGCAGTCGAGGCCGTTACCCATTCAGGCTCGGAGCCGAAAGTGTGGGCAGATTCAGGCATCCGGATACGTGACAGTCTGCCGTCAAGCGGATCGTGGTTTCCGTGGACCACGAAGGATTGGATGCCATGCTCGTGTAAGCGAGTCAGCCCGTCACGGAACCTCATCTGGGCCTGCACGCTCCGGTCCGCGCCGTCGTATACATCGCCAGCTATCACGAGAAAGTTGACGCTTTGTGCGATGCACAGGTCGATCAGGTTTTCGTAGGCCTCAAATGTCGCCTCCTTGAGCCGCTGCGCAATTCGCGGCTCGTACTTCAGCAGCCCCTTGAAAGGGCTGTCTATGTGGAGGTCTGCGGCGTGTACGAAGCGGAACGGTTGCATGTTGCGCCGATTGTAGCAACGAGCCGGGGGCGTTCAGGGGGCTTGTGTCACGGGAACGAAGATATATGACGCGAAAAGGGGCCGGACCCGAAGGCCCGACCCCTTTTTCTTGAAGCTTGTAGCGCTTCCGGATAGTCCGGAAGACTAGAAGTCCATCCCGCCACCGGGCATTCCGCCTGGCATGGGAGCCTCTGGCTGAGGCGTCTCGGTGATGAGCGACTCTGTGGTCAGGATCATTCCTGCTACTGACACGGCGTTTTCTACCGCTGCTCGGGTCACCTTTGCCGGGTCTACGATGCCGAATTCGATCATGTCGCCGTATTTGTCTTCGAGGGCGTCGAAGCCGAAGTTGCCCTTGCCCTTGCCGACGGCATCGAGAACCACAGCGCCTTCGGCGCCGGAGTTCGATGCGATGACCCGGATTGGGGCTTCAAGCGATCGGCGAAGGATGTCCACGCCGGTCTGTTCGTCGCCGCTCGCCTTGACCTTCCCAAGATCGACAGCTGAACGGATCAGAACGGTTCCGCCACCAGGGACAATGCCCTCTTCGACGGCCGCTCGTGTTGCGGACAGTGCGTCCTCAACTCGCTGCTTCTTCTCTTTGAGTTCGATCTCTGTTGACGCGCCGACTTTGATGATCGCGACTCCGCCGGAGAGCTTGGCCATGCGCTCCTGGAGCTTCTCGCGGTCGTAGTCGGACGATGTCTCTTCGATCTGGGCCTTGATCTGGGAGATTCGTCCCTGGATTTCCGACGCGTCGCCGGCTCCTTCTACGAAGGTCGTGTCGTCCTTTGTGGAGACGATGCTCTTCACCCGGCCAAGGTCTTCAATCTCTGCGGAGTCCAGGTTTCGTCCGACTTCCTCGGAGATGACCTGTCCACCGGTGAGGATGGCGATGTCCCGCAGCATTTCCTTGCGGCGGTCGCCGAAGCCCGGGGCCTTGATCGCGAGCACGTTAAGCGTGCCACGCAGTTTGTTGACCACGAGGGTGGCCAGGGCTTCACCGTCAACGTCCTCTGCGACGATGACGAGGTTCTTGGAAACCTTCAAGACCTTCTCAAGGACCGGGAGAATATCCGAGACGGCGGAGATCTTCTTGTCCGTGATAAGGACGAGAGAGTCAGACAGCGCGGCTTCCATGCGTTCAGAGTTGGTTACGAAGTACGGCGAGATGTAGCCGCGATCGATCTGCATACCTTCAACGTAGTCGACTTCGTCATCGAGTCCACGGGACTCGTCGACCGTGATGACGCCGTCCTTGCCGACCTTGTCGATGACGTCGGCAACGAGGTTGCCCATCTTCTCGTCGTGGGCGGACAGGATCGCAACCTGCGCGATCTGGTCACGGCCTTCGACCGAGGTGGAAAGCTTCGAGATGCTCTTGCGAACGGATACGACTGCAAGCTCCAGGCCGCGCTTGAGCGCCATCGGGTCGGAACCTGCGGCTACGTTCTTGAAGCCTTCGTTGATGATTGCCTGCGCGAGGACCGTCGACGTGGTCGTGCCGTCACCGGCATCATCGTTGGTCTGCTTGGAAGCCTCTTTGAGGAGCTGTGCGCCCATGTTCTCAAAGGGGTCTGCAAGGTCGATCTCTTTGGCGATCGAAACGCCGTCAGAGCTGACCTGTGGGGGGCCGAATTTCTTGTCAACGATCACGTTGCGGCCTTTGGGGCCGAGCGTAATTTTTACGGTGTCGGCGAGCATGTCGATTCCAACCTTGAGTCGGGCTCTAGCATCCTCTGCGAACTTGAGTTCTTTTGCTGGCATATTTTCCTCTTCGTACGCCGGGCCAATATGCCCGGCGTGCTGGTAAACCCCTCCTCTGAAGGGCAGGGGGCTTAGATGGTGGCGAGGATGTCGCTCTCTCGAACGACCAGGTACTCGGTTCCGGCTTCGGTGTACTCGGTTCCCGCGTACTTGGAATAGATGACGTTGTCGCCAACCTTGATGGTCAGCGCGATGGTCTTGCCATCGTCGGTAACTCGTCCGGGACCGGTGGCAACGACTTTGCCGGTCTGGGGCTTCTCTTTTGCGGTGTCCGGGATGTATATCCCACCCGCGGTTTGTGAGACCTCGTCGTCGCTCGGCTCGATCACGATACGATCGGCCAGCGGCTTGATTTTGACCTTTGCAGCCACTCTTAGTTTCCTCCTGATTCCTTTGAGTCTTTCTGTTGGCGAAGACTTGGTCGCAGGACGTTTTGAGATGAACCTCGAAACGTCTTGGAGCGACACGCGCGAATTCGCTTTCGATTAACCCGTCTGTGTTTCCCACCGGAATTGGCACTCAGGTGATCCAAGTGCTAAGGGAGTGAATTTTATGAGCGTGGTTACGAAGTGTCAACGAATAAGCTGCACTTCGCCTGAAGACGGTCGGAAAAGTACTGAACACGGCGCCTGTACGGCGCACACAGGCAGCCCCGCCAATGATTAGACCGGCGGGGCAGTTTTTAGTTCTCTAATAAACGGGAGCCCGGCGCTTAGTCGCCGGCGGCTTCTGAGCTACCGGTTGCGGCGTCCCGCATGGCCCAGAACACTCGTTCCGGACTCATGGGTAGTTGCGT
>CAUZKS010000246.1:0-3626 GCA_963580625.1 Dehalococcoidia bacterium
TCTTAGGCCGCAGCTGATCCGTCATGATCTTGTCCATGACCCGCAGGGCCGTGGCGCGAACGTGGCCATGTTCGTGTTTGAGAGCCTCGCTAGCAGTCGACCAATCGAGGGCACCCAATCCCTCCAGGGTCCACAGCGCATGCATTCGGCCGAGATAGGATCCGCCTTCCCGGGCGAGCTTCTTGAGTGGTGGCACCGCTTCGGTGAGGCGCCTGTCGACGAGGAGGCGTTGCGCGGTGTCTCGCCTCCAGCCGTTGGGATGGCTCAGAGCCTCAACCAGCTGGGCGGCACTCTGCTTGGACAGGTCTGGGGAATCGTAGGAGATCGGCCGATCGGTTGCGACGATTCTCCAGATGCGCCCGAGGTCGTTGCCGGACTCGAGATTGCGTGCCTTTACCTGATCGGCAATCCAAGGCACCATGAAAATGACGTGTTCGATGACGCCCTTGTACATGTCGGCAATGTAGAGGGCTCCGTCCGGGCCGGTGCGGGCATTGATGGGGCGGAACCGTTCGTCGGTGGAGGCGAGAAGCTCCTGTCCGGCCGGATAGTGGCGCTTGGCCTGTGGGGTGAGTCCGTCTTCCACGACGAGGCGTCCGATGAGATGACCGCCAGCTTCTGGAACGAACAGGTTTCCTTGCGCGTCGTCGGGAAACTGATCACCGCGGTAGACGCAAGTGCCGGAGGCGATCGTGTAGGTGCGCAAGGTTCCGTCGTCGCGCAACTCCAGGCCGCCTAGCGTGATCTGTGGCGTCGGGCGAATGGGAAACACTTCCTGAGCCTGCCCGGAGATCACGGCGCCCACACCGAGCCGACCCCGCCCCCCGTTTCGGTTTGCCAGTTCGCGGAGACCGGGATGGCGGCGCGCGTATTCCTCCGGTAGGTAGTCCATGATGGCGGCCGTGCTTTCACGGCAGCTGTAAAATCGCCCGAGGTCGTCGAAGCTCACCCCGAACTGGCCGCGGTGGATCGCGTCTTCCTCGATGAGCGATCCCTCGCGAAAACGGTGGCGTTTCGCCCAGTCGGCGCTGTGCAGCCAGTTGTCGATCCCGCGCCGCAATCCGTTGGCAGTGTGCTGCGGGTTGCCCGCCACGCCATAGCTGCCCACCTTGCGTTTCCGATCGCACACCAGGTCGCCGTCGTGGTCTTGGCAGTACCACAGGTGGGGAGGTTCGGCGAGAAGGACGCCACCTTCGACGAAAGCAAAGCTGCGCGGCATGACGAGTTCGTCGAGATAGACGGTGCTCTTATCCGAGCGACCATCGGCGTCCGTATCCTCGAGCACCATCAGGCGGCAGATTGGGTCTGCTTCGCCCGTCCCGGCCAGGTCACGCATGTAGCCGCGATACTCGAGCACCCAGATCCGCCCATCGGCATCGAACTCGAAGAACACCGGATCCGCAACCATGGGCTCGGCCGCCACCAGCTCGACCCGGTAACCCGGTGCCATCTTGAATGTCGCGAGTTGTTCTTCCGGCGAGAGCGGTGGGGCAGGCGGAACGTCGACCTTCTCGAAGATCTTCTCGCCGCGCTTCCAGTCGGCCCATCCGTCCAGGGCGGAAGGGGGACGAATGGCCGGACGTTCTGCGGGGACAGTTCCTGCGCGCAACGACGGGACGGCAGGCGGCGCAGGAGCCTCGCCGGAGAGCCGGTTCAGCACGTTGCGCGTAATGCGATCGACGTGGTTGGCGCTGTCCCTTCCACCGCAGTCGAATTGGATTCGGAAGCCGGGCTCGGATTGGTCGGCCCCGGCGACACGCGCGATCTGGAAGCCCATGACGTCGGTAAAGCTTTCGTCGAGATTATCGTAGATCATGGTCAGGGCGTCTTGCGGACCTGAGATCCGCACCCTGGCGCGGGCATAGTTGCCGGCCTGTTGTGGGGTTGCCTGCACCCACTCTGTGCGACTCCCACCGCTTGCGGTAAAACCATTTCCCGTCACCTGGTCCAGGTTGACCCCGACGGCCCACGCGTAGCGTTGTTGCTCAGGCGCGAAGAAATGCCGCAGGAGGGCGAAGACCTCGTATTCTCCTTCCGGTAACCCGCTCACGCGAACCCCGGCCTGTTCTCGCGGGACGTCACTACTGTACAACATGTCATTCATCAGGGCGTTGTGGCCGGCACCCGGTGGGGCTTTGCGATTCACGTAACTCGCCTGTGGAGCCTTGCCCCAGTTGGTGATTGGCGCATCGGTGTCAGCCGCGCCGAACTCGATGTTGAGCGTGTGGCGGAGGAGCCTGCCGTTTTCATCAACGACTTTCCCAGAAAAGTGGTTGTGGAGAATATTCCAAGTCCCGCCCTCGAACACACCCGCGCCGTGGCCTGGCCCAAGGGACCCGTTGGCGTTGGCGAGACCTCCCTCACCCTCCCCCGGAGCGAGCCCGTGTGACCAGTCGGTGGTGGCAGCCGTGAAAACGGTGCCACCATCCGGCACCGTGTAGATGCCCATGCATCCGTGTTCGTGCTCATTCTTCTTCCAGAGGTCATGGGCCGGCTTGTACCAGCCAAGGTCCCCCTCGCCCCACTTCGCCGGGGCTGTGGCAAGGATCTTGAAATTCTTCGGCGTCCCGTCATTGCCGGTGGGAACCGGGCGTCCGTCGACCATCGTGAACTCGCAACCGTCGCACTCGTAACCGACGATCGTGTTGGCCCCACCGAATTCCATGCCTTCCTGCAAACCGGTCTCCTCAAAGACCCAGTGGTCGGGGCGATGTACCTGATACGCGCCGCTACCATTCGGGATCCCATTCCGGAACCGGTGGAACCCGCCACGCAGAAACCCCACACCGGTCAGCTGGTTCTCCGGCCGCTTCACCAGGTGATGGCTCCACAGCGTGCTGAGGAGGGGATGTCCATCGGGGTTGTAGAGGGGATCCTGCTCATAGGCTTCCTTCCAGCACACCAGGTCGTTGCCGTCATCCTCGCTGCGCACCTGCCAGCAACACGTGTTGCCACTGAAGAACGCGACGTTGCCACCCTTCCTGATGTAGGCCTCGAGATGATCGCGCATCGGCGCCGACCAGTATTCGTCGTGGCCGACGCTGAGGACGAGCTTGTAGTGCTCGAGGATCTCGGGATGAAACTCGAGGTCGCTGTTGATCGCGTAGTCGATCTTGTAGCCGGCCCGCTCCGCCCACTGGATGAAGGGAAGTTCCCAGTTTCGGTCGATCCCGCCAAATGGCCGCTGGAAACTGACTCGCCGCCCTAACACATCGTCCGGTTCGTGTTTCTTGTCCCAATGCGCTGGCCCCCAATAGCTGTAGAGGCTGAAGCCGCCCCAGCCGTTGTAGGCGTTGTAAGTGTTGGTCGCGAGCTGGAGCAGAATCTTGGCGTCGCGCCCGGGATGCGATGGGCGCACCACGAAGAACATGCGGTTGCCCTGCGTCTCACCCGATCGCGTCCACGCCTCGTAGCAGCCGCTAGCCCACGACTCGGGGATCTTCACCGAGAAGGTCGCCGGCCAGTCACACCCATGCGAACTGGCGTGCTTGGGAACAGCATGCTGCCAGGCAGGAATTCCCTTCTTGCTCCAGACTACTTTGCGTTGCGAACCGATCCGAGCGATTTCGACATCGACTTTCGCGGTGTCGGTGGAGAGATGGAACGTGACTTCTTCCCCCGCCACG
>CAUZKS010000247.1:0-3620 GCA_963580625.1 Dehalococcoidia bacterium
TCTTAGGCCGCAGCTGATCCGTCATGATCTTGTCCATGACCCGCAGGGCCGTGGCGCGAACGTGGCCATGTTCGTGTTTGAGAGCCTCGCTAGCAGTCGACCAATCGAGGGCACCCAATCCCTCCAGAGTCCAGAGCGCATGCATTCGTCCGAGATAGGACTCGCCTTCCAAGGCGAGCTTCTTGAGTGGTGGCACCGCTTCGGTGAGGCACCTGTCGACGAGAAGGCGCTGGGCGGTGTCTCGCCTCCAGCCGTTGGGATGGCTCAAAGCCTCGACGAGCTGGGGGGCACTTCGTTTGGACAGGACGGGGGACTCGTAGGAGATGGGCCGATCGGTTGCGACGATTCTCCAGATCCGGCCGAGGTCAATGCCGGACTCGAGATTGCGCGCCTTCACCTGGTCGGTGATCCAGGGCACGAGGAAGATGACGTGTTCGATGACGCCCTTGTACATGTCGGCGATGTAAAGGGCGCCGTCCGGGCCGGTGCGGGCATTGATGGGTCGGAACCGTTCGTCTGTGGAAGCGAGAAGTTCCTGTCCGGCCGGATAGTGGCGCTTGGCTTGTGGGGTAAGTCCATCTGCTACGACGAGGCGTCCGATGAGATGGCCACCCGCTTCGGGCACAAACAAGTTCTCTCGTGCGTCGTCGGGAAACTGATCACCACGGTAGACACAGGTGCCGGAGGCTATCGTGTAGGTGCGCAATGTTCCGTCGTCGCGCAACTCCAAACCTCCGAGAGTGATCTGCGGCGTGGGGCGGATCGGAAACACTTCCTGAGCCTGGCCGGAGATTACGGCGCCCACACCCAGCCGACCCGGCCCTCCGTTCCGGTTTGCAAAGTCGCGGAGACCAGGATGGCGGCGTGCGTATTCCTCCGGCATGTAGTCCATCATGGCGGCCGTGCTTTCTCTGCAGGTGTAGAATCGTCCGAGGTTGTCGAAACTCACTCCGAATTGCCCGCGGTGAATCGCGTCTTCCTCGATGAGTTCGCCCTCGCGTAAGCGGTGCCGTTTTGCCCAATCGGCGCTGTGCAGCCAGTTGTCGATTCCCCGCCGCAATCCGTTGGCGGTATGCTGCGGGTTCCCTGCCACGCCGTAGTTGCCCACCTTGCGCTTTCGATCGCACACCAGGTCGCCGTCGTGGTCTTGGCAGAACCAGAGGTGGGGAGGTTCGGCGAGAAGGACGCCGCCTTCTACGAAAGCGAAGCTGCGGGGCATGACGAGTTCGTCGAGATAAACGGTGCTTTTATCCGAGCGACCATCGGCGTTGGTATCCTCGAGCACCATCAGCCGGCAGATCGGATCTGCTTCACCGGTTCCTGCCAGGTCACGCATGTAACCGCGATACTCGAGCACCCAGATCCGCCCATCGGCATCGAACTCGAAGAACACCGGATCCGCAATCATGGGCTCGGCCGCCACCAACTCGACCCTATATCCAGGTGCCATCTTGAACGTCGCGAGTTGTTCTTCCGGCGAGAGCGGTGGGGCGGGTGGAATCACGACATTCTCGAAGATCTTCTCGCCGCGCTTCCAGTCGGCCCAACCGTTCAGTGCAGAAGGAGGACGAATGGCTGGACGTTCTGCCGGGACCGCTCCTGTGCGCGACGGCGGCGGGGGCGGGGGAGCCTCTCCCGAGAGCCGGTTGAGCACATTGCGCGTAATTCGGTCGACGTGGTCGGTGCTGTCCCATCCACCGCAGTCGAACTGGATCCGGAAGCCTGACTCCGAATCCTCGGGCCCGGTGACGCGCGCGATCTGAAAACCCATGACGTCCGAAAAGCTTTCGTCGAGATTGTCGTAGAGCATCGTCAGGGCATCCTGCGGATTGGAGATCTGCACCCTGGCGCGGGCATAATTGCCGGCTTGCTGCGGGGTCGCCTCCTCCCACTCGGTGCGGCTCCCACCGCTCGCGGTAAAACCATTTCCCTTCACCCGGTCCAGGTCGATTCCGATGGCCCACGCGTAGCGTTGTGACTCAGCCGCGAAGAAATGTCGCAGGAGGGCGAAAACCTCGTATTCTCCTTCCGGCAATCCACTCACGCGGACACCGGCCTGTTCTCGCGGAACACCGCTGCTGTACAACATGTCGTTCATGAGGGCGTTGTTGCCGGCACCAGGCGGGGCTTTCCGATTTATGTAGCTCGCTTGCGGAGCCTTGCCCCAGTTGGTGATATGTGCATCGGCGTCAGCCGCGCCGAACTCGATGGTAAGCGTGTGAGAGAGGGGCTTGCCGTATTCATCAACGACCTTCCCCGAGAAGTGGTTGCGAAGGATGTTCCACGTCCCACCCTCGAACACACCCGTTTCGTGTCCCGGCCCAAGTGGACCGTTGGCATTGGCGAGACCTCCCCTGCCCGCCCCGGGAGCGAGCCCGTGTGACCAGTCGGTAGTGGCTGCAGTGAAAACAGTTCCGCCACCCGGAACGGTGTAGATGCCCATACATCCGTGTTCGTGCTCATTCGTTTTCCAGAGTTCATGAGCCGGCTTGTACCAACCGAGGTCACCCTCGCCCCACCTCGCCGGGGCAGTGGCGAGGATCGTGAAATTCTTCGGTGTTCCGTCCCTGCCGGTGGGAACGGGGCGTCCATCGACCATCGTGAACTCGCAACCGTCGCACTCGTAACCAACAATCGTGTTGCCCCCACCGAATTCCATGCCTTCCTCCAAACCGGTCTCTTTAAAGACCCAGTGGTCGGGCCGGTGCACCTGATACGCGCCGCTGCCGTTCGGGATCCCATCCCGAAATCGGTGGAAGCCACCGCGCAGAAATCCCACACCGGTTAGCTGGTTCTCTGGCCGTTTTACAAGGTGATGGCTCCACAGCGTGCTGAGAAGCGGCTGTCCATCGGGTTTGTAGAGAGGATCCTGCTCGTAAGCTTCCTTCCAGCACACCAGGTCGTTGCCGCCGTCTTCGCTGCGCACCTGCCAGCAACACGTGTTGCCACTAAAGAATGCGACATTGCCGCCATTCGCGATGTAGGCCTCGAGATGATCGCGCATCGGCGCCGACCAGTACTCGTCGTGACCGACGCTGAGAACGAGCTTGTAGTGCTCGAGGATCTCGGGATGAAACTCAAGGTCGCTGTTAATGGCGTAGTCGATCTTGTAACCGGCCCGCTCGGACCAACGGATAAAGGGAAGTTCCCAGTTTCGGTCGATCCCGCTAAAGGGCCGTTGGAAAGAGACCCGCCGGCCCAGCTCATCGCCAGGTTCGTGCTTCTTGTCCCAGTGCGCCGGCCCCCAATAGGTGTAGAGGCTGAAGCCGCCAAAGCCGTTGTAGGCATTGTAGGTGTTAGTCGCGAGCTGGAGAAGAATTTTGGCCTCGCGGCCGGGATGCGATGAGCGCACTACAAAGAACATGCGGTTGCCTTGCGTCTCACCCGATCGCGTCCACGCCTCGTAGCAGCCGCTAGCCCACGACTCGGGGATCTTCACCGAGAAGGTCGCCGGCCAGTCACACCCATGCGAACTGGCGTGCTTGGGAACAGGATGCTGCCAGGCAGGAATTCCCTTCTTGCTCCAGACTACTTTGCGTTGCGAACCGATCCGAGCGATTTCGACATCGACTTTCGCGGTGTCGGTGGAGAGATGGAACGTGACTTCTTCCCCCGCCACG
>CAUZKS010000248.1:0-3607 GCA_963580625.1 Dehalococcoidia bacterium
CTCGGCCGTCCAAAATCGCGAATTGCATCGAGGGCGGCCCTGGTGGTGCGCCCCGTGTACAGAACGTCGTCCACGAGCACGACCGAACGGTCGTCTACCGGGAACGTGATCTCGCTCGGGACGACCGGTTTGATTGATGCGGAGTCTGGATCGTCCCTGTAGAGCCGGGGGTCAAGCGTTCCAAAGTCGGTCTCGACGCCCTCGATCGAGGTGATCAAATCGGCGATCCGACGTGCCAGTTCGACGCCGCGGCTGTGCAGCCCGACGATAGCAACCGGACGCTCGTTTTGCTCCAGGATCTCGTGGGAAATACGGACCAGTGCACGGCGGAGTTGCTCCGCCGACATGATCAACCTGCCCTGTTCAGCACGATCTTGATACCCTGGGGACACAAAAAAACCCTCGTCATTCCTGGTCCAGTGTCAGGCGGCGAGGGTTGGCGCTCGTAGCTATGACGTTCCGCCCTCGGGCGAACGAAGCTACGGTACCGGGTGTCCTTGCCAGCCTCTCTGGACTGAGTTAAAGGTCACCGGCCGTCCCGACGCAGCACGCCGGAACACTCGGTTGTCCCATAAAGGTTAGCACCGAGGGAGTTGGGCGACTACCCGGTATTAGGCGATTACGCATGAACACAGAGCAAGCAACAACCTCAAAAACCGTTGAGCATAACGCCCGTGCGGGTTCGACTCCCGCCCTCGGACTGCTTCACCTTCGTCTTTGATCTCGTTCATCGTGAGCTCTCTCCAAAAGATTTCGGCCGCGACACGATGACAGTTCACCTCTTCGGCGATGTCAACTCTTAGTAAAACCAGAGCGTGTTTCGACTGACCGTCCCACCTCATGCGGGGATTAGTCGATCCAAGGACCATGAGCCGCTCGATGGTCTCAAGAGCATGCTTGCGTGCCGCAGTCGGTGCTCGTCGGCCCATCTCCCCCAAAATGCACCGACGCTACCGCTTAGGCAGACTCGCGTACCCCTCCACCCGCACGACACGTCCGCCGTCGTCCACCGCCACGCGCGCAGCGCGCTGCACCTCGAGCCGTGTCCCGCATTTACAGCGTGCTATCCGAACCAGCCGCTTTCGCACCAGCGATTCCCCGCAGGCGGCACACGTGAAGACGTAGCGCTGTCGAGAGCCCCACGCCCCTATTGGCACATTCACAAATCGATTCGGCTCGATCCCCAGCTCCCGGCAGACCGACTTGAACAATCGACCGTGCGAACTGGCCTTCTCGTCCCTATGGTGCGTGATCGCGTGCGCCGTCTCGTGCAGGAGCACCGTCTCGATATGCGACTGCTCTCCAAACGCCAGGAGCCGTGAGCTGAGAGCGATCTGGCGCTTATCTGGCCTGTAACTACCCAGCGTTCGAGTCATCCGGCGGGACACCCGTATCGGCGAAAGCGGCTCCATACCCGGCTCGTGCCGTTCCAAAGTGGACCTCACAAACCCATCCAGCTCGGCCACACGCTCCGGTGAATCCACCTTCTGGGACGGATCGACGGCGCCAGATATATTTCCGTTCCGGGTCGCCTCACGCGCGGGCGGCGCAAGCCTCAACCGCCGCAACAGCCGTCTCACCGGATGCCCGAAAACCGAGTCGGTGACAGACCCCTCACATCGACGCTCGGCGTCTTGCCCGCCACCATCTCGGCCACCACCTTCGCCATCGCCGGACCCAAAAAAATCCCCTTGCGTCCGGTTCCCGATGCTATAAAAACACCGGCGTTGTTGGGCGCTGGTCCGACGACCGGCAGACCGTCGGGAGCAATCGGGCGTAAGCAGGCCGTGTGGTGGACAAGCTCGGCGTCCGCCAGATAAGGAAGTATCTCAACGACGGACGACATGATCGTGTCCCGACCGTACGCCGTCGGCGTCTCATCGAAACCAACGCGCTCCTCGGTAGTCCCACACCAGAGCAGTCCGTCCGGCTTTGTCGTCGCGTAGTTGTGTGACCAGGAAAGCGACACCGCCAGCGGATCCCCCGGGGCCTTCAAGCGAAGGATCTGTCCCTTGAGCGGCGAAATCGGCATGTCGATGCCCAGCCACTCGGTCGCCTTGCCCATCCATGGGCCGGCCGCCAGCACGAATGCGCCCGCCTCGATCACCTCGCCTGTCCCCAGCACAACTCCCGAGATATTCCCGGCCACCCGGGTCACCCCGGTCACCTCTGCGTTCCGCATCACGGCGCCGGCGCGCTCCGCCGCCTGCCATAGCGCCAGCGTGAACTTATACGGCTCGACCTCGCCAGAACGGTCCGCCAGCAGGCCTGCACTCACAGACGGACCGACTCTCGGCTCCAGTGCATGCACAGAGGTCTCGTCGTGCCACTCGACCACGCCCTTGTAATGCCCCTTAAGCCAATCATGGGCCTCCCGTAGTTCGTCCACCTGTACAGGGTTCGTTGCGAGCGTCAGGGACGTCTTGCGGCGGTACTCATACTCGACACCGCTTTCGGCCGGAAGCCGTTCCGCCAGTTCGGCGTGTATCGCTTCAGAGGCTTCAGACAGTGGCAACACAGGATCGTCTTCAATGATGCCGACAATCGGCGACAGCCCGCCGTATGCGAACCCCGATGCGTGGCTGGCGACCGAGTCACGCTCTATCAGCGTTACGGAATGACCGTCACGCGCGAGGAAGTACGCCGTGGCACAACCAACGACGCCCCCGCCGACTATTACAACGTCTGGCGAATCAGTCACGACTTAACTTGAAACCCTATCGCAGACGGAAGCTTGTGTAGCTTTCGGCGTCGTCCTCTGATGAACGGCTCGCTCGCCGTGCAACTCCGCTATCGATAGCCGCCTGCGACGTGGCGGCGGCGACGCGGGCCACAACGTTAGCGTCGAAAACACTGGGAATCACGAAGTCCGGGCCGATGCTGTCCTCTGGAATGACGGACGCCAGCGCCCGTGCGGCGGCGAGCTTCATATCGTCGTTAATTTCGGACGCACGCACGTCAAATATTCCGCGAAACAACCCCGGGAAGCCCAGCGAATTGTTGACCTGGTTCGGGTAGTCGGACCGGCCGGTCGCCATCACCATGATGTTGTCCGGTAACTCTTCCGGCGCTATTTCCGGCGTCGGGTTCGCGAGCGCAAACACAATGGCGTTGTCGGCCATGCCTGCGATCTCTTCCTTGGTCACGAGTCCGGGGCCTGAAAGTCCGAGAAACACGTCGGCGCCCTTGAGCACTTCCCCTAGCGAACCGCCCTCGTTGTTCGGGTTGGTGTTATCGGCGAACCACTGCTTAAACCGGTTGTCGGAATAGTCTCGATCGTGGGTCAGCGCGCCCTGCCGGTCAAATCCAATGATGTTCTTAACGCCGTGGCTCATCATGATCTTGGCGCAGGCCGTGCCTGAAGCACCAACACCCAGCAGGGCAACCTTGATGTTCTCGGGGGTTCGACCTGTGACCGCCAATGCGTTGATCAACCCGGCGAGCATCACAACTGCGGTGCCGTGCTGGTCGTCGTGGAAAACCGGAATGTCCAGTTCTGCCTTCAAACGCTCTTCAATTTCAAAGCAGCGGGGAGCGGAGATGTCCTCCAGGTTTACGCCGCCAAAACCGGGAGCGATCGCCTTGACGATAGCCACGATCTCGTCAA
>CAUZKS010000249.1:0-3570 GCA_963580625.1 Dehalococcoidia bacterium
CGCCGAGAAACTCGCCGAAACCGGAGTTAGCGCCGAGGTTGTGGACCTCAGGTCATTACGGCCGCTGGACATGGAAACGGTTATCGAGTCTGTCGAGAAGACGGGCAGGGCGCTGGTACTGGACGAGAACTGGCGTACTGCTGGTTTTGGCGCAGAGTTGGCGGCCGAGATCGGCTATCGAAGCTCCGACTATCTTGACGGTCCGGTGGCAAGGGTAAGCGGCACAGATACTCCCTCTCCCTACTCACGCCCGCTTGAGCAGCTGGGGATTCCCCAGGTTCCGTGGGTCATCGACGAAATCGAAAAAACATACGGCATTTAAACAGGCGAGATACCATCGACATACGTAGCGCACCCGTACCTAATTTTCAGTAAAGGGTCCCCGGATTGATTACCGAAGTCGTAATGCCGGCCATGGGCGCCGACATGACCGAAGGCACCGTCGTCAAATGGCTCAAGTCAGAGGGCGATGAAATTTCCCGCGGAGATATCCTCGCCGAGATCGAGACGGACAAGACCGTTGTCGAGATGGAGGCGTACGGATCAGGCCTACTGCGCAAGATCGTTGTGGACGAAGGCATTATGGTGCCGGTGGGCGATCTGATTGCCTACCTTGGCGACGCGGATGACGAAATTCCTGATGTCCCGGGCGGCAGCGGTAGCGTGCCCGCAGCGGCAGGACTGATTCCTGAGGAACCTGCCTCCGCGCCGGCCCCTGTCGCAACAACTGAGGCCCCTGTCGCAACCGGTCGCATCAAGGCATCACCAGTGGCCCGGAAGATTGCGACTGAGCGCGGTATCGACCTCACCTCCGTGACCGGCACAGGCCCAGGCGGCAGGATCACACGTTCAGACGTCGAGGATCATCCTGGAGCTCCGGCTGCGACTCCTGCGGTTGCGGCCTCCACCGCGGTAAAACCGTCTACCATCTTGCCGGTCACGCTCAGCGGGGAAGATATTCCACTTTCCACCATGCGACAGGCGATCGCCCGCGTGACCGTACGAAGCAAGACCGAAAATCCGCACTACTACATTGACCTGTCGATCGACATGACATCAGCGATGTCGATGCGCCAAGGGTTGAACGAGGAGATCGGCAATGCTGGCCCGCGTATCAGCGTGAACGACATGATCGTCCGTGCCTGCGTCAAGGCGATCGCTAAATACCCCAAACTCAACACCACCTTTGCGGTCGATCACCTGATCAGTCACGCCGACATCAACATCGGTGTCGCAATAGCTCTGGAAGTCGGTCTGATCGTCCCTGCCATCCTCCGAACCCAGAACATGAGCCTGCTTGAGATTTCTGCCGCGACCAAGGACCTGGCAAACCGTGTCCGAGGCGAAGGCGGTGTGTTGACACAAGAAGAAAACACCGCGGGTACTTTTTCCATCTCAAACATGGGGATGCTAGGCGTGGACAACTTCCAGGCGATCATCGTTCCTCCGCAGTCGGCAATCCTTGCCGTTGGCGCCGTCGCACAACAGCCCGTCGTACGAGACGGGGAGATAGTCATCCGACAGATGATGAAGGCAAGCCTGTCAGCCGACCACCGGGTAACCGATGGGGCGGAAGGTGGCGTGTTCCTTGGCGAGATTCGACGATTGCTTGAGAATCCGGTCAGCCTGTTGGTTTGATTTGAGCAAAAAAAGACTTGGGGCAGAGACTGGATTTAAAGGCCCGCCTTCTCGGCGGGCCTTTACGCGAGATAAGTATCTGACGCCGGCATCTGTTCTGATCACCGGGCTAACCCTAGAATGAGCAACGTGTACTACGAAGAGCCATTTTCGCCTGATGAGCGCTCCGTGCTGGAGCGTTTTTTTACGAATACCGATGGGCCTGTCTTTGGCCTCGTAAACCTGCCGGAGGTAGTGAAGGGGGCTCTGTTCGCACGTTACTCCCGGTCACACAAATCGCTTCGCCGGTTGTTCCTGGATGAGTTCCATAACCAGCCAGAACTTGGCATAGCCGCCATGTCCACGGCCGTCGCTGACGACGACCCGTCTGTGAGGCTCAACAGGGCCGAGGCGCTGTACGATCGCGTATTTGGCGAGTATGGCGATGACTCGGTCGCGCAGTTGGGCGGGGCTCACCTGGCATGCGAGCAGGCTTCAAACCTGCTTACCAAGGTGCTCGAACGGGGACGGATCGCCGCTTACCTGGAGCAGAGCACGCGGTATATCTATTACGATCGCCCACTCGGCGAGGGTTACCGATATCACGTACCACCGGAGATCGTCGGCTCCACCTTGGAAAGTGAGTACCGGGGGACGATGGACGCCCTGTTCGGCCAGTACTCGGCACTTGTGCATGAACTGGCGCCGTATTTTGAAAGCAAGTTCCCGAGAACTGACGGAACCTCAAGACGCGCATATAACGCCACGATCCGCGCCAAGGCGTGTGACGCCGCACGTGGACTGTTGCCGGCTGCTACGACGTCGAACGTTGGTGTGTACGGAACCGGACAGGCGTATGAATCACTGCTGATCCGTATGCAGGCGCACCCGCTTGCGGAAGCGCGTGAGTACGGGGAGATGATGCTCACGGAACTCCGGGAGATCATCCCTTCGTTTGTCAAAAGGGTTGATCTTCCCGACCGAGGCGGAGCCTGGGCCCATTATTTTTCGGATACAGCTGCGCGCATGAAGGATATTGCGGATACGATCGATATCGAGTTCAGCGATGGCCCAGAAGTCACGCTTGAAGACTGGGACCCCGATGCCGAGATCAAAGTCGCCGCTTCCGCTTTGTACGCCTACTCGGACCTGTCGGGTGCACAGTTACTTGAAGCCGCACGCAACATGGGAGCGGAAGAGCGGGCCGGGATAATCCGAGCGTATTCTGGGGATCGGATCAATCGGCGGCACAAGCCCGGTAGGGGCATGGAACGGGTCGACTACAGATTCGATATCACATGCGATTTCGGGAGTTTTCGAGACCTGCAACGTCACAGAATGTTGACCTTGGACTGGCAACGACTCGGTACAAAACATGGCTACGCCACACCGGACGTGTTGACCGATATCGGACGCGTACAGGAATGGGATTTCGCCATGGAGCGCGCCGCCGGCCTGAGCGCCAACCTCATGGACCAGTTTGGAGCTGATGTCGCTCAGTACGCGGTCCCGTTCGGATACCGTATTCGATTTGTGATGCAGATGAACGCCCGAGAGGCGTTCCACCTGCTCGAGTTACGGACCGCACGCGCCGGCCATCCGGACTACCGGAGGGTGTGTCAGGAGATGCACCGGTTGATCGACGAAAAAGCCGGACACCATGCTATAGCCGGCGCCATGAAATTCGTGGATTACGAAGAGTACGAACTGGAGCGAATTGACTCGGAGCGCCGTGCCGACGAGAGAAACAGTAACGGGCAAATGTAGCGCTTAAGCTCTGCCATTGCTGGCCGGGTTGAGTCCCAGGGTCGACGTCATGATGCGATTCAACCGCGTGCCGCTGGGGGCTCTTTCGCTGGCCACTTGGATATCGCCCGCATCGTAAAGGATCGTCTGCGGCAGACCGACAATTCTGAATTCGCGAGTGGGATCTCCATCCTGGTATGCCGTCGG
>CAUZKS010000250.1:0-3542 GCA_963580625.1 Dehalococcoidia bacterium
GGGCCGGGCCTGGTTGTCGGTCAGCTAGCCCTGTTCGCGTTCGCGTTCCTCGCCGGTCTGCTTGAGGGCTTTATCGTCCCGTCAGCCGGACGGACCGCAGGACGGATGATTCGCAGGACCGACTAGCGGAAGGCTTGTAGACTCCAGCTAAAAGCAAAGAGGCCGGTCATAAAGACCGGCCTCTTTTCATGTGGATCATCCCCGGCAGGCCGCTTTGCTTTGCTAAACTCGATGCCGGGTTTCACCCATCCTTATCTCGTTAATAGTTTTCTGGCCCTCTCCAGCGGATGGCCGGACTCTGGAACGGACTGATATTGGCCGACGAACTGACAACGCCAGACTTAACCGCGGACGATGTCCGCCACATTGCAGCACTGACTCGTCTCGGGTTATCCGACGATGAGGTGGAGACGATGCGCGGGCAGCTTTCGAGCATCCTCAAGGTGTTCGAGTCCTTGCAGCAGGTCGATACCGAAGGCGTCGAGCCGACGGGGCACACCACAGAGGTGCGAACGGTCCTTCGTGAAGATAAAGCGGCTGAATCACTCCAACGTGATGGCATCCTCAAGAACGCGCCGGACTCCGAAGCCGGTTATGTGAAGGTGCGGCCGATTCTTGGTTAATTCTGAGGCTAGTAATGGATCGGACCTGACGGGGCTCACGGCGCACGAGGCACAGGAATTTCTAACTTCAGGCAAGGTCTCTTCCGTAGAGTTGACGGAAGCCGTGCTGGCGCGGGTCGACGAGCTCGAACCACAGATCCACAGCTACATCACCGTGACTCGCGAAGAAGCGCTGGCGGCAGCCAGAACGGCTGACGAGGCGCGCTCGGCCGGTAAGGCTGAAGGTCCGCTCGCCGGCATCCCAGTGATGGTGAAGGACAATCTTTCTACTGAGGGAGTGCCGACCACCGCGGGTTCGAAAATCCTGCTGAATTACACACCTCCTTACGATGCCCACGTCGTGAGTCAGCTTCGTTCCGGCGGGGCCGTGATCATCGGAAAGGGCAACCTGGACGAGTTTGCGATGGGCTCGTCCACCGAACACTCGGCGTTTGGCGCGACCCGGAACCCCTGGGACACTGACCGTGTTCCGGGAGGCAGCAGCGGCGGACCGGCGGCGGGCGTCGCCGCAAGCGAGTGCTTTATTTCGCTGGGTTCCGACACCGGTGGCTCGATCCGCCAGCCCGCCGCGTTATGCGGAATCGTGGGTATGAAGCCGACCTATGGCCTTGTTAGCCGCTACGGGTTGATCGCGTTCGGGTCGTCGCTCGACCAGATCGGCCCGTTCTCACGCGACGTCCGCGACACCGCCGACACGCTGTCCGTAATTTCGGGGCACGACCGTCGCGACTCCACCTCCATCAATGCGCCGGGGCAGAATTTCGCAAGCGCGCTCACGGGCGACATTACGGGGATGCGACTTGGCATCCCAAGCGAGTACCTGGTTGATGGTATGGAGCCGGGCGTGAAAGCGGCTTTCGAGAAGTCGTTGGAGACGCTTGAGGCGATGGGGGCGACGCTGGAAGAAGTGTCTCTACCGCTGACCGACCAGGCACTCGCCGTGTACTACATCATCGCCCCGTCAGAGGCATCGGCAAACCTGGCCCGGTTTGACGGCTTCAAGTACGGCAACGCCGTGAACGACGTGCCGACAGCTTGGGACGTGATGGACCAGACCCGGGAGCAAGGATTCGGGTCAGAGGTTAAGCGACGCATCCTGATTGGCGCGTATGCTTTGTCGGCCGGGTATTACGACGCCTACTACAAGAAGGCACAGCAGGTACGGACGCTGATCATCCGCGAGTTTGCGCAAACTTTTAAGAAGTTTGACGCGTTGGTCACACCGACCTCGCCGACGGTTGCTTTTAAGGCCGGAGAGCGGATGGACGACCCGGTGGCGATGTACCTGAGCGACGTGTGCACTATCCCGGTGAACATCGCCGGGCTGCCCGCGATATCAGTGCCCGGTGGCATGTCGGAAGACCTGCCGGTTGGACTCCAGTTCATCGGCCCGCAGATGGGTGATGGCACCGTGTTAAAAGTCGCGCACGCCTACGAGCAGGCGACGGAATGGCACAGCCTCAAACCGACCCTGTAAGAGCCCACCGAGTCAATTATTGGGGCGTCATCCCCTAGTGGTCGGGAATCCAGGCACGGTTTCCAGGTGGACGCGCGTGATCGTAATTGCGCCGTTTCTGGATTCCCACCTGCGTGGGAATGACGGGGCCAATCACGTGGGAGTGCGACCTACCCGTACCCGCCAGCGTCCTTGCGGAACGGCAGTCGTTCCGTGATGCGCATGAAGTCGGCATGGGCCTCCGGGCTCGCGCCGATGATCGCCTCCGAGGGCATCTTGACCGGCGCGCCGTAGCGGTCTGACACCGTCCCACCTGCGCCCTCTATTAAGACCACTCCGCTTGCGATGTCCCAAGGGGCGCCGCCAGCGCAGAAGTACATGTCCACGCGCCCGGCTGCCAGGTAGGCCATGCCGAGGCCCGTGGAGCCGAGCACCCGGATCGCCTGCATCTCCGGGAACACCGCGCCGATCACGCCCCAGACGCGCATGGCCAATACATCGTCGTACCCGAGATCCAGCCCGATCACGCACTCAGCCACGGACGACTTGTCGGTCACCGACACCGGCTCGCCGTTGAGCGTAGTTTTGGACCCTACCTGTCCGTAGAACATTTCGTCACGCAACGGGTCGTATGTCGCCCCGGCTACCGGGGTGCCCTTGTGTGCCAGCGACACCATGACGCACCAGTTGGGCATATGAGAGACAAAGTTGCGGGTGCCGTCGATGGGATCGGCGATCCACTGCCACTCGTCGTCGCCGGGCTTCAGACCCGACTCTTCGCCAAGAAACGCGAAGTCAGGAAACTCTTCCAGTACTCGGGACTGGATCAGTTCCTCGGAGGCATGATCGACCTCGGAGACGATGTTGCCGCGGCCCTTGATATCGATACGACCCTGGTCGTGATAGCGACCAAGGACAAATTCGCCGGCCGCGCGTGTGGTGGACTGGATCACTTCGGATATGGACTTACCGGAGCGTCCGGTTAGCTGATCAAGGTTCGGCGGTATTTGTTGATTCACAGGAGCAGTGTTGGGTATTCCCGGTTCGCGGGCAAGCCCCTGGTAGTCGTGAGTGACCTCCGATTCTCGGCGTATTGGACGATCAATCTCGCGATAAAGGTCCCTCGCCTTCAATTGGGAGGACCGATGGGTGCGAGCTCACGCACAACCACTGTCATCCAGAACTCGATTCAGGATCCGCTTCTATCCACACCCGGCTGAGTCCCAGCGCTACCAGGTCAAACGCAAGTGTCGAGGCTACCGCCAGATCGTCCAATCCTGATTCAAGTTCAGAATGACAGGGTTTATTTCAAGATGAAAGCAACGGAGGTTCGAAACGCTATTAGTGCCTGAAAACGCTCCGGCACCGTTATCCTGTTCGTTGGCCCGGACATCCCCCGGTACACACGCAAATAAAATCCCCTGCGAGGTATGGATGCTCAAGACGCTGGACGGCAAGACACC
>CAUZKS010000251.1:0-3525 GCA_963580625.1 Dehalococcoidia bacterium
GGGCTGTATAAACACGTCGAACTTGTCGCTCCCGGATCATCTCGGACAGTATTTCGTAAGCGGCCTGCGTCCGCGCTACTACCATCAGGCCGGATGTATCACGGTCAATCCGGTGGACTATTCCGGGTCGTTCTGGCTCGCCCACTTCTCGAATCTCCGGGAAATCGAACAGGAGGCCGTTTACCAGCGTGTCAGAGTTGTGCCCGGGTCCAGGGTGGACGGTTAATCCGATCGGCTTATCTACGACCAGAAGGTGCTCGTCTTCAAATATGACCGTGAAGGATTGGTTGGTCGCGATCAGCTCGGACTCATCCTCCGGCCCCGGCAGCTCCACCTGAATCTCGGCGCCGGGAAGAATCGTGTGGGCCGGTCGTGTCTCGATTTCGCCGTTCACGGACACTGCACCGGCACGAACAAGGCGCTGTGCAGCGCTCCTGCTGAGGTCTTCGACCCCCTCGGCGAGGCAGACATCGAGGCGGCGTTTTTTCTGGGGTCCTTCAAAACGGAACTGTGATGTCGTCACTCCGTCAATCCCTCGTCTCGGCGGTTGGAGGGGGCGATGACTCTGGACCGTCGCCACCTATTGCGAGCGCCGGTTCAGTCTTATCGCCACGTTCCCCAAACAGGGTGAAGTAGGCGACCAGCGCGACGATACCGGTGATTATCGCGGAGTCTGCGATGTTGAAGATGGGCCACGGTCCGACGTCCAGGAAGTCGACTACGTAACCGTAACGGAACCGGTCTAAAAGGTTTCCAAGCGCTCCCCCGAGTTGCAACCCGAGGGCGGTGCGGGTGAACCATGACACCATGACCGCTTCCCGGTAGAAATAGACGATCAGTGCGACGGCGCCGATCGAGACGAAGGTCAGCAGCGTGCCGTTGTCCTGGAACAGTCCGAAAGCCGTGCCGTCATTGCGCACATACGTGAATCGGAAGAACCCGTCGACCGGCCATGATGCCCCAATGCCGAGGTTGTTCAACACAAGCTGTTTCGTGATCTGATCGACCACGAGGGCTGTGATCAGGATGCCAATCAGCAGCGGGTCGCGGAAGGCCCGCCATGACGATTGTCGTGACGGTGGTTCAGATTCTTCCGAGACAGGCGTGACCAGCGCCGCGGGGTGAACGGGCGTTGCCGGTTCTTCTTCAGCGCCGTGGTCGAGGGATTCACTCATCGTGTGGGGCTCAGCCTTTGGACTTATCTCATCGGCGCTCAATTAATTATAGAGAGCGATAGGCGCCTTGATTGAAGTATATGTACGTGCTGGCGGGGAGTACGGCCTGCCTGAGTTCGATCAGGCTGAGTGATTCCGCGTTCAGTGGCGTGGATGGAAAATCGGTGCTGTCCGATCGGAAATTGAATTTAAATCCCTATGGGGCCCCAGTGGGCCTCAGGACAGCAGGATCCCGGCCATGAAGTCGGCTACTCGTTCGCCGATCTCCCGTTCGTATCCACCAAGCATGTGATCTGCAGCGTCCAGGGTTTCGAAAGTTGCCTGCGATTTCATGCTTGAGACAACTTCAGATAGAGCTTCTGGATCGACCAATCGGTCCCTTCCCCCGACAACGAAATAGCGCGGCCGCGTGTCATCGCCAAGGGACGATTTCTTTATGGCTGAGACCGGGGGAGAAACGAAAGCGAGCGCCCGCGCAGACGTCAGGCTGGTTGAGGCGCGTGCAATCGCCGCCGCGCCGAACGAATAACCGGCTACGCCCAAGCGAACGCTGTTGACCATCTCCCAGTCATCAAACAATTGCAGTCCCATCTCCACGTCCCTGGTCGAGGTTTCGTTCAACTTCTCCCCCTCAACGGATTGACGAAAATTGAATCTCAAAGAAGCGATTCCTCTATCCGACAAAGCGCTGCAGATGGCGACCACAACCGACGAGTTCATGTCGCCGCCGAATAACGGATGTGGGTGGCATACAACAACGCCGGGATACGGAGCCTCTCCAGGGGAAGGCTGCACGATGATCCCATTGACCTGATCGCCGTCGACTTCGTAGCTGACAGACGCCTCGTTTATCGGCACGTTTTATGGCCTCTCATGGGTATGTGTTTTTCGGAAATCGTCTGACGGCCATGACCTTTGGACGATGACGTTGAGTCAAGGACGGTCCGCGCTGCTAGAATTCCCGCGGCAACTCATTGGCAGCACCGGCGTAGTTGTTCAGGGTACGCCTTGATATCGTCATAGACTTCCAGAAACTGGCAAATCCCACAGGTTAAACGAGGCACCCGAATGATCCGTGTCGATCTCCGCAGTGACACCGTGAGCCACCCGAGTCCAGAAATGCGCAAGGCCATGTACGAGGCCGAGCTGGGCGACGATGTGTACGGCGACGACCCGACCACGAATCTGCTGGAAGAACGAGCGGCCGAAATGCTCGGCAAGGAAGCCGCTGTGATCGTCAGCTCCGGTACGCAGAGCAACCTCGTTGCGTTACTGGCGCAGGCTGGCCGGGGGGACACAGTTCTGATTGGCAACAAGAGCCACATCCTGAACGCAGAGGCGGGCGGAGCTTCTGCACTTGGCGGGATCGTGCTTATTCCCATCCAGAACGACGAACGCGGCACGATGGACCCGATGGGAATCGGGCTTGCGGCAGCACCAAGAGACCATCACAAAGCGCCGGTATCGCTACTTTGCGTCGAGAACACGCAGAACGCCGCTGGTGGAACTGCTCTATCACCTGAAGAGATCAAGGTCATGGCCGACGCGGGTCGCCAGTACGGGCTGCGGGTTCACATGGATGGAGCACGTCTTTTCAACGCCGCCGTTGCGCTTGAGACTCCGGCCGCTGAGCTGACGGCCGAAGTTGATACCGTCGGTTTCTGCCTTTCAAAAGGACTGGCATGCCCTATCGGTTCGGTCCTCTGCGGGGATGCCGATTTCATCGAAGAGGCGCGTCGCTGGCGCAAGATGCTGGGCGGTGCGATGCGGCAGGTTGGTGTCATCGCCGCCGCAGGAGTTGTGGCGCTGGACACGATGATCGATCGCATGGCCGACGATCACGCCAATGCACGAAAGCTCGCTACCGCCCTGGCAGAGATGCCCGGTATTGAGATCGATCTGGCCAATGTAGAGACTAATATCGTTCGCTTCGGTGTGCCTGCTCACAAAGGCATGGAGATTCAGGGGCGCTTGAAAGATGAGGGCGTGTTGATAAATGGTGGGGATTCGGATCTCCGGTTTGTGCCGCACTACGGCATCAACAGCGAAGACATCGATATCGCCATCAACGCAATGGATAAGGTGATGGCCGAGGTCGCCGACTAACGATGACAACGTATAAGGGAACGATAGGGATACTTACCGGTGGTGGCGATGTCCCGGGTTTAAATCCGGCTATTCGGGCTGTCACGATCAGGGCGAATCGTGAGGGATACCGGGTAATCGGCCTTCGTAGAGGTTGGGCTGGGCTTGTGGACATGGTCCCGGACAAAGATGCGGACAACAGCGCCAACTTCCAGTCACTGGACGAAGATGATGAAGTTAACCGGGCCGCGCGTACGGGCGGCAC
>CAUZKS010000252.1:0-3482 GCA_963580625.1 Dehalococcoidia bacterium
ACAAAGACAGTTTGGAGACAGATCCACCGGGCGCATCCCCAGAGATTCTTTAACTCCGGCTGGCTCCAGATGCCACCGGATCCGTTCTGCCCGAAACTGCCATGCCGGCCCTAGAATACCTGCGTGAAAATCTTTACCCACCCTCGCCCAGCGCATCTGCGCATCGCTCTGTCATCGGCAATTGCACTGGTTGTGCTGTTCATCGGCGGCGGCGGCGAAAAGGTTCAGGCGCATGGGTCGGGTACCGAGATATTCAGGCAGGTAGACGGGCCTTTCGTGATTGCAGTCCGCATCTTGCCGTTACAACCTCTCGTGGGCAAACTCCACATCACGGTGACTGTGGACCTGCTTGAGACCGGCGAGCCTGTAGAGGACGCGCGCATACGAATCACGGGCCGCCACCAGGTCGGCTCCGCAACGCCGCAGTTCAGTCCAGGCCTGAACATCCCGACCGATCGTCGTTTTTACGATGCGAACTTTGATCTTGATGACGCCGGGGTGTGGGATTTTGAGGTAGAGGTGGCGTCCGATGAGGGCGAAGGCAGAATCGTAACGCCCATCTCAATAGCAGGACGTGTTCGGGGAGATTCGCTCGGCATTCCCGGGACGATGATGTTTATCCTGGTCAGCGCCGCCCTGTTCGGTGGAGCGGGCTGGATTACCTACACGGCCCGTAAGAATGCCCGCATTCGTCGAGAGCGCGCCGGTCGCGCCTGAACTCCTGAATTATGGCGCCTAGACCAGGAGCCGGCGGCGCAATAATCGGGTGGCGATCGGGTAAAACACGAGTGCCGCCACGATGAGATACAGCAACGACCAGAGCAACCCCATGTGGAGATCACCCGTCGAAAGAGCGCGCGCAATCCGAACCGGGTGAGTGAGCGGCAGCGCCCATGCGATCGGCTGGACCCAGATCGGCAAAGTACTGATCGGGAAGAACGTTCCGCTGAAGAAGAACAACGGCGTGCCAACCATCGTGAACACCAGCGTCAACATATGAGTGGACGGAGCTATGGCCGCAGCAATCAGGCCGAATCCGCCAAACATGAATCCGGTGAGCAGGCCGATTCCAAGGATGCCGACCGCCCACGGCGATTCAACAAGTCCGGTGACTGTCGCAAAGGCCAGCACCGCGGCCGTGGTCATGAGCGCCCGCGTTGCACCCCAGGTGATCTCGCCAAGCGCAAGTTCCCGCATAGAGACAGGCGCGGCAAGGATGCTGTCGTAGATCCGGTTGGTCTGAAGCCTGCGGTACGCACCCCACGAGCACTCGAACAACGCATGCCACATCGCGTTCCCGACGACGATCCCCGGAGCGACAAAGACCGCGTACCCAACGCCCCCGTCCCGTATTTCCACGTCGCCAACTAGTTTTCCGATCCCGAACGCTACCGCCGCCAGGATGAATACCGGCTCCAGAATAATGCCGGTCATCTCGACCATCCAGCCGCCTTTGAATGCCGTGTAGTGGCGTAGCCAGACTCCGACGACACCACGCGTCCTGAAGTCCACCCTTCCCGTTGCGCGGCGTTCCGCCAACGACTCATTCATCGCGTAATCCCCTCCCCGTCAGTGACAAAAACACGTCTTCCAGATTGGGCGGCCGAAACGACACTCGTGCCCCGGAAATTTTTGTCAGGTCCGCCCTAGTGTCGTTCGCTCCACGCACGGTGAAAATGGCGCCTATTTCAGCGACTTCGTAATCCGTCTCCTTCAATTGGCGGTGCACTGAATCACGCTGGCCCGCTTCCGGCCTTACCTGCGCGACATCGGCGCCCGCACGCTCCCTGATCAGTTCTTCCGGGGTGCCGGCGCCCAGGATGCGACCCTCGTCCATGATCACGAGCCGGTCACAAAGAATCGCCGCCTCTTCCATGTAATGGGTGGACATCACGACGGTTACGCCGGAATTTTTGAGGACAGCAAGCTGCTCCCAGACGCGGTTCCTGCTGCTGGGATCAAGGCCGGTCGTTGGCTCGTCAAGGACGACCAGCCGCGGCCGCGACACGAACGCCCTTGCGATCGTCAATCGCCGTCGCATACCGCCCGACAGGTCGTCCACGGAGTCGCCGCCACGTGATTTCAAGTCAAAAAAACCCAGCACTTCGTCCGCCCGGCGGGCCGCCATCTTCCGGTCCAGGCCGAAGTAGAAACCGTATATCGTGAGGTTGTCCCGAACGCTGATGTCCGGGTCAAGGCCATCGTGCTGCGATACGACGCCGATCACGTCTCTGATCGAGCGCGGGTTTGCCGTAGCGTCTATGCCATCGATCTCGAGTTGCCCGGAAGTCACGGGGGACAGCCCGCTCATCATCCTCAGTGTGCTGGTCTTGCCAGCCCCGTTAGGACCGAGCATGCCGAAGGTCTCGCCGCGCTTGACCTCGAACGAGATTCCGTCAACCGCGGTGAAGTCGCCGAACTTTTTCACAAGTCCGGCGGCGCGCACCATCGGTTCACTGTTTGATGTCTGATCAGCGGTCACGACAGCCCGTTACTGGCACGCCGGTGTGGCGTGCGCGATGAAAATCGGCGGAAGGAAAGATGATATCGCGACAAACCGCCAACCGGGTCCCGTGTGGAAGCGATTTCAACGGTGTCACTACGGGCGCTTGACCTTATATTCCAGCGAGTGCTAGTTTGCCCTTAATAAACCCTCATTTCAGGGTATACAGAACAGGACCAATTCACGACCATTCAAGGGGGTGTCACGATGGCTGAATCAACAGGCCAGGTATACGATTTCCAGGAAGGTTCGCCTTCCCCGACCGACCGCGGACCGGCGACAGAAGCCGCTCCGTTCATCGCTGTTGTCGAACGGCTTAAGACACGGGTCCGCAGCGCTAAGCTCAAGGACCACGGCGAGGTTCTTGAAGATCTCCAGACGTGGATAGACCGTGCGTTGCGCGGCGAGATGAACATCGCTCGTGACGGCGACACCATTTCGGAGACGCTTTCCACGAACGTTGACGAGATGGTCGCCTCCCGGACGGTTTTGCGCAGGGTCGCATCTCCGTTGCTCGGACTTGGCATCCTCTACCTCGCGCTCGCAGGTCTAACGATATGGACCGTCGCAGCAGACATCCTCTTCCTGGGCGCATCGCTTAGCGTGCCGATGGCTGCGATCATCATGGGTGTCATCGGTAGTTCGTTCGTTGTACTTATTCGAACGGTCACGTTCCAGCACCAGCAGACTGAACGCGGCGCACTACTGTTCACCGGTCTTGCCAGGCCGCTGGTCGGTGGCGTGCTTGCACTCGGAATATTTGCGCTGTTCGGCTCTGGCATCATCTCGCTGCCGATCGTGTCCGATCAGGAAACCAGCACTTTCATCGACTTCCTCGCCTTCCCGGGTAGCGGGCCGGGCCTGGTTGTCGGTCAGCTAGCCCTGTTCGCGTTCGCGTTCCTCGCCGGTCTGCTTGAGGGCTTTATCGTCCCGTCAGCCGGACGGACCGCAGGACGGATGATTCGCAGGACCGACTAGC
>CAUZKS010000253.1:0-3473 GCA_963580625.1 Dehalococcoidia bacterium
GGATTGATCGACTTCGAGAACATTGAATTCAACGTCTCATGCCTCTTCTTAAACATGCCGGGAAACTACGGTGATTACCGGAAGACCACTGGAGCATCCGGATCCCGGTATTCGTAAATAACGACCGGACCATCCCGGTACACCGGATTCAGCCCGTAGCTCACCATGTCGTCAAACTTGGAGATGCCATCTGCCGGGTAGTAGTTGCGCTCCATCTCGCCGACGTACACGTACTTCACGTCGTACTTTCTAAGTAGCTCTATAGCGTGCGGCATGTTGGAGGTACCGTAGAAACGGTCCACCTCAAACCTGCGCCGCGTGACCTCGTCCGCGAACTCTGGGCGTTGTTGCCGCTGATGCCAGTCCCAGCCGATCACTGTCGGCAAGCCTGTATAGATCGAAACCCTGTTGCCCCATCGGTACAACTCAGAGAGCCCTTCGACGATGACAGGTGAACCCTCGACATTATCCTCTAACCAGCGGATCCCTTTGAGGTCGTGCCCAAGCACAAGAGGATTTGCCCGGTCAAAGTAAACGGCGTCGGCCATAAAGTTTGTGCCGTCGATACCCGATTGATCTGGGTTGAACTGGTCGCCAACTCGCACAGGGGTCGCCATAACGGGGTAGATCAACCCGATCACCAGTAACAGAACAAAAGCCCCGATTCCGACGGCCCTGACTCTCCCCCAACGGAGGAACCCGCTGACGGGGAAAGCGGTCTCACCAAACGCCCAGAGCCGCCAGAGAAGGTAAGCGCTGGCGATCCCCAAGAGAACCCAGGTCTGCAGATAAAACTTGAACACGGTGTTCTGGCGGACGATGTCGTCCTTGACGGAGAACAACTCCGGGGCTGCGCCCAGTCCGAGCGCAATCGCGGCGATCGCCGTCGCGATCCCAAGCTCCATCCTGTCCGCATCACGACGCCGTAGCGCGAATAGCCACATGACGAGCAGTAGCCCGGCCCCGAGCAAAGTGAACGCCAGGGTGGCATGCCCGGTGACGACGATCACCACAAGCAGAACGGTGAACACGACGACGACCAGCGCTGCGGTCAGTGGGGCATTTCTCATCCAGTCCGGGGCTGCATCGACGATCTCGCCAGACCTGATAACACGTTGGATCTCGACGGCAAGATAAGCGGTGATGCCAAGCAGGAAGATCCCGTAGATCATCATGTATCGCCACAGCGGGCTCAGGATGTCGTTCTGGTTCAGCCCTGCTTCGACCTCGTAACGCTCATGGAAGGGAAGGAACAGAACAAGGCTCAGTACGGCCACAAACACTGCCCTCCCAAGCCCGCGTGCGAGGCGTGCGCCGACGCTACCACGCCGCGACAAAATTTCGCCCGCGACCAGCGCTATCCCGACCAACCCCATCGCCGTCGGGAAGTCCCAGGCGTTGATGATCCGCAGCGCCCCGACACTCAGACCGAGTGCCAATAATCCGGCGATGGTTACGGCCGAACTGCCTCTTGGAGGTGATGTGGTGCGAAGGAACGCGGCGACCGCAAGCCCAAGAGTCAGCAGAACGAATGGGATCGCGATCATGTGGGCGTGGAGATCGGCAAAGAGGAAGGAGAAGAACGGGAACTCGGTGATCTCGTTGCCGCCGGAGTCGGATGCATACATCCGGGAACTACGCCAGAAATCGAACTCCCCAAACGGCTGTCCTTCAAACAGCACGCGATTGGTCCCGGATACGACCTGGAACAACCCGTCTATGTTGCCTATGACGGTCACAAAAAGCGCACCGGTCAATCCGGCGATCACGGCAGACGCTGCGCCGGTCCGGATCATACCCGGGCGTAACTGGACGCGCTCGACCAGCCCGTGCACCACGGTAAATGCACCGCCTACCGTCATTGCGAAGAACATAGGAACCGCAAGGTTGTATGCGACCGATGGGATGATTCCCGTCAACCGGATCATGGTCGCCGTGATGAACTGGCCGAAGTAGTAGTAGTTCAGGTATCCGCCGGCAAACCAGGGGTCGTACGGCGGCATCACGGTGGATCGAGTCACGGCGTTCAGGTAGGCGAAGTCCATCGGCTTTTCGCCGCCCCGCCAGGGATGCCAGAGATCGGGGTTGGCGATGCGTATAAGAAGGAATACGAGGAATGCCGTTAGAAACAGGGCCTCCATCCCGAACACCATCCGCCAGCGTGTGCGCAAAAAATTGGCGATCTCGGACCGGAGCGGCCAGCCGATCACGCCCGCAACACCGGCCCAGATGGCGATGGCGAGTAGCACCGAGCCGCGGCTGAAGTCTGCGATGCCCACGCTGGCCATAATCCAAGTGACGAACGCGACCAGCAGAAGCCCCAGCGGCTTATGCAGTAGATAGCCACGGTTAGGAAACGGTCGGAGCAGTACATAACCGATCGGCAACACCACGAGCCCGAGGCCCTGAATCGCCAGGAGCCAAACGATCCACGACCACCCGGCAGTGTCACGGCCCAGGTCCACGATGTCCGAGAAGGTTCCACCGGCGACCTGAATTGAGCGCTCGTCGTCGGTGAGGAGCAGCCCGATCGTCTGACCGATTGTTCCACCATTGAGCTGAACCTGCTCCTGGATGATCCCCTCTATCTCATTGGCAGAAAGGAGGCCCGAATTTCGGAACACCAGTGGTCGGGTGTGGTCATAAACCGTGAAACTCTCGTCCGCCCACCCGAAGGAAACGTTCACACCGCCCGGCCCGCTGAAGCCCTCTGGAACGGAGACATCGATCCGCGCCATGGGATCGGCGTCATATCCAATACCCAGGAATGACGTTTCACGGTTAGACGTGTACGCCAGTTCGTATCCAAGTTCGCCGGCGAATAACTTCTCGTAATAGACGGAACTGATCGGATACCGGTCTTCAAGCCGCGGAACCGTTCCGTAAAGTCGATTACTGAATATGACGAGGTAATCAGCGTCGGCCAGTGATTCCGAGACCTCGTTCAATTTGAAGAGGGTGTCGTGGTCGTACAGAGGAAGCTCACGAACGTCATACTCGTGCAACTCCGGCAGACCTTCATCCCAGTGTTCTTTAAGGACCGTTGATCCTACGGGGACGTTTGTGGAGACCCAGTCAGACGCTTCCTGCGCCGGATGGGGCTGGCTATATATGGACTCAAACGCGAGCGTGTAATGCGCCGTGAATATCAGTAGACCACCGACGACAATCGGGGCCGCAACACGTCGCATCTGTTTGTTCCGGCGGAGGGCGTGCACCAGCCACCATGACACCCTGCTGCCATAAATCAGTAGCAGTGGCGTGACCGGCAGCATGTAGCGCAGGAACTTGACGTCGAACCAGCCGATGATCGCAAGGTAAGGAATCACCCACGCAAGGACGATGAGGTCCACCTTCCGGCGAGACCGCCAGGCGGCGATTAATCCGGCGCCCAGCCCGCCCCATACGGCGAGCCCGAGGACCGGACCAAGACCCCAGGTCCCGAGTTGCAGTGCTTGATATAGATATCGGGA
>CAUZKS010000254.1:0-3457 GCA_963580625.1 Dehalococcoidia bacterium
TCGGTCAGCGGCAGAACCGCAGCAACGGCCTCCTCGAAACGAAGTTGACGCGCCAGCGCCAAGCCGGCGCCGATCTCGTACGACATCGGATGAAGGCAACGGGAACGCGCCGGTAAGACGGCGATCTCGTGGAGGTCGCGGTCGTCGCAACGGAAATGGTGACGTCGCAGCCGAGGAGCGCCCCAGCTCGGCCCAGCAAGGGACGCAGCCCCGTTCTGAAGACGAATCGCGCCGGGAACGCCGATCACGGCGGCAGGACTCCCAGGGAGGGTCACGCCCTGAACGCGAGCCAGGGAGTCGGCGAGATCAACATGGAGACGCCGCGCCGCAAGATCGCAGAGGCGGCAGAGGCCGACGTCAAGCACGACCTTCGGATTCAAGAAATTCTGGAAGGAACGTTCAGGCACCAACGCCGATGAACGAGCGAGCTCCGCTCGAGAACACCGGAAGCGGTCTCCAAAATTACGACGGTCCGGAGCACGGCAAATTTGGTGATATAGAACTATCTGGTCCCATCGCGGCTGCACTTGCGGACATGGGCTATGAGACCCCTTCGTCAATTCAACTTGAAGCCGTACCGGGGTGCCTTGAAGGGCGTGACCTTGTGGGGCAGGCCATAACCGGGTCCGGCAAGACCGCCGCGTTCAGCATTCCGATATGTGAACGGGTCGACCCTTACTCCCGGGACGTACAGGCGATAGTCCTTGTGCCGACACGTGAACTTGCGATGCAGGTGGCGGGTGAAGTTGAGCGGATCGGCAAATACCGCGGGATCAGCGTTTGCGCCGTGTACGGCGGGCAGCCGATAAACCGCCAGCTTGCGGCGCTTCAGCGCGGCGTCAACGTTGTCGTTGGAACCCCCGGCCGGGTCATGGATCACATGGGACGGGGAACGCTTGACCTGCAGCACGTCCGGGTTGCGGTGCTGGACGAGGCGGACGAAATGCTGGACATCGGATTCGCCGAAGATATGGAGTTTATTCTTCGGCACACGCCGCGCTCAAGGCAGACCCTGCTGTTCTCGGCAACCGTCCCGGGCTTCGTGAAACGATTGATTCGACGCTACCAGGATGACCCGATGTGGATCCAACTGGGAGCCGAGATTCAGACCGTGGACGAAGTGGACCAGATCTACTTCGAGGTCGCAGAACGAGACAAGCAGACGGCGTTGCGACTGGTTCTGGACGACACGGCTGACGACTACCGAATGCTCGTATTCCGCAGGACTCAGATTGGTGTGGATCGGCTCGCTAACGCGCTCAAGTCGCGTGGATTTGGTGCTATGGGGCTGCACGGCGGGTTATCGCAGGGAGAACGGAACCAGGCGATGGGCATGTTCCGCGCCGGAGAGTTGCCGATCCTTGTATCGACCAACGTCGCCGCCCGTGGAATCGACATCCCGGAGATCACCCACGTTATCAACTACGACATGCCGGACAACGTCGAAGAGTATGTTCACCGGATCGGCCGAACGGCGCGCATGGGTCGGCAAGGTTACGCAATCACGTTCATGGCGGAGTGGGATTACGAGGGCTGGGAGAAGATCCGGTCGCACATCGGCGACGATAAGCTGATCCAGGGCAAGCTGCCGATTTACGACTAGTGCGAGAGAGGCATGGGCGCCGCAAGGCGGTACTTGCATTGCCCGTTCCACAGTGTCCTGAGGCTCTCTAAGGACGGGGTTGTGTGACGACGATCTTGGCGCCCTTGCCGCTACCCAAGCGACAATCCTCTCACCCTGCATCCTATACCGGTCGGGATAGGGGAATCCATAAGGGGCGACACCGAAGGGGCGGATTGGTACCCGCCCTCGGGTCGATACCGACGACCATTAGGCAAGAAGCTCGATCCCTGCCACCAACTCGAAGGGGCGGCACTTGCTCCGCCATATTGCCACTCGAACCCGAAAGTTCAGTTCAGGCACTCTACCGTGATTTCGTCGGTGATAATGATACGTGTCAGATCTTCGCCAACCAGCAGCGGACCTTCATATGTCTCCCGCGTCTGGAGTTCCAACATCTCGGAATCGGCGCCGGCGAGCAGGATTACGTGCGAGTACACGGCCAGCCCCGGTCGGGCTTTTGTGAAGATGTCGCCTGCCTGCTGGGGTGTTGTGTGGTGAGCGATGATCCGTTCGTACTGTGCCGGATCCGGTGAGTTCTCTTTGTCGCCGCAGATCACCTCATGGATGAGCAGGTCTGCGCCTGCTCCATGTTCGACCACCGATTCGGTCGGACGCGTGTCTCCTGAAAGGACGACGGAGCGGCCAGCGAATTCAACCTTGAATCCCAGGGCCGGGACGATAGGGCGGTGATCGACGTAGAAAGCGGTTACGCGAATGCCTGCCTCGTCAAAAATCACGCCGGGTTCGATGTCATGAGTCTCGTTGGCGTTGTGGTGGATCTGCATCTCGGCCGCGCGGACCCCTTCATCGAACTTGAAGGCTTGATCCAGGTTGGACATCATTGCCGCCGATCCCTCAGGACCCCACACCCGGAGAGGTCCCTGCCGTCTGCCAAAAGTCGTGAACCAGCCTGATATGTAGAAGTCGGGGATACCCACTACATGGTCCGAGTGGAGATGTGTGAGGAATAGCTTGTTGATGTGGCCCGGATGCAAACCTGTCTCGTGGAGCCGGATGCTTGCGCCACGACCGCAGTCGAAAAGCAGGTACTCATCGCCGGCCCTAATAAGGGTGCTTATCGAATACCGCCCCGGCACGAAGATCGGCGATCCGGTGCCGAGAAGTGTCACTTCTAGGGTGTTGTCGTCCATATCGCCATACTCACTTTCCACAGGCGACCTCTTCACTGGCGCCCGCCCTCACTGATTACTGACCCCGAGTAGATGCTCCGCCCGCTCGGCCGGGTCCGACTCGCCCCGGGTGCGGGTTCTCGCCCGCCAGTGCGTTTCGTACGTCTTCCGCCCAGATCACTTCTGCGTCGTCCTCCGGCTGGTAATTAAGGATGCGTCGAGAGTTTTCGATCGACATGAACCGGCGCGTGTTCTCACTCACCACATAACAGACAATGAACGACACGCCGTCCGAGTTTGAGATGTCGTCTGTCTCGATTGCGCGTGTAACGAACTGGCGCCAGTCACGAGGACTGATGTATGCGGCGAGGTCTCGTTTGTATCGATTCATGTCGCCGTCATAGTCGGCCAGTTCCACGGGCCTTGGTGCTCCGATACGCATCGATACGATATCCATCTTCCGGCCGATGTCGCCGTTGGCGAACAGGAAGGCGAGTTGCTCGTAGGAAAGCTTGGCCCAACCGTAGAACGAGGCCGGGAACGCTGCGTCGTCCGGGTGGATAACGTCCTGCAGGCGCGAGTGGATGCGGTTTTGTTCCGTCCAACTTGTCACCGAGTTTGATGTGGCGACCAGCACCCTGCGCACCCCGGCGCGGTGGGCGCAGGTGAGGACGTTAAACGCCATCAGGATGTTCTGTATCTC
>CAUZKS010000255.1:0-3425 GCA_963580625.1 Dehalococcoidia bacterium
ACGGTCAGGAATTCCGGAGGTGCATGGCGGGCAGATGCCCGGATGGGCCGGTCGCAGCGAAATTAAGATGCGCTTGCGCGCGGGAAGATCGACGTGGACCCGTGAGTAGATATATGAAAGATTCGATTCCGGCCCTCTCTCAATAATACTCCCAATAGCCTCTCAAGCGGTCGTCTATTTGGTGCACGGAACTGTGTAAAACCCTACAAACTGACACAAATGTCCAGATTTCAATCGAGAAATTGGTCGCATGCGTCTAAAAGTACGCTGGCAACCTGGTCAATATTCGATTTTACGGATCTGTGTGCGGGATATCACAAACTATTAGGGGGTTATCGTTATTGTACGTAATCGCCGTAACGAAACTCGTAATTGAATTGACCTATCGTTGCGAGGTTTGTAGCCTATCGCTCGTTCGGTGGTCGTAAGCCTTTCGGTTGTTTTCCCCATGGGGGAGACAGTTTCAGTCCGGGTTGTGTAAAAAGAATCCGAGCTGGACAGCTGGAGGGAACGGACGTTTTCGCCGTTCAATGGACTACTAGGAGGGCGACTATGACCTGGGCAGAACGAGTCGGCGATCTAGCGACGACATTTGCACTGGTCCTGATCAATTTTGGTCGGATCTTCACTCTGATTTTCAGAGTGCTCACTGCAAAAGTCGACGGCTTGATTACCAGCCTCGCCGAGAAGAGCGAAAGTGGCATCACCCCGACAGGCTCAACGGCCAGGTCATGGGTAAGCCTCCCGGCCGCGGTGGCATGGGGCGTCGCTGCGATAATACTGCGAACCGTATCTATCATTACGGTGTTTGCTCGTCAATTGACGGAAACAGTCGACGAGTTCCTTCGCTCACTGGCGGAAGAGTCAGTCTAGGCGGATCGGCAGACAACAGCGATTAAGGCGCGGTCATTTGACCACGTACGAGCAAGACCCTCTAAACCCGCCGGGACCGGATGAACACTCCAGTCCCGGCGGGACATTTACGGTCCAGACGTATCTGGCGGAACACACTCTGCAGTTTGTCCTTATCCGGGATCAAACAAATGGTGTGTTTAACGCGTTGATACAGGTCGCTATAAAGCTGGCCCTGGTGCTTACGGGTCTGTGGCGCAGTGTTGCTACAGCGTTAAACGCGTTCCCTGCAGGGCTTGGCGTAAATTTGACGTACCGGCCCAATCGTTCGATACCCACTCCGGTGTATCAATCTCTCCGAGGGGTAGGGGCGTTTCGTGAGGTGATTGCAGTTGGTGCACGCGTTGCGTCTCGAGTGATGAGCTCGCACCAGCGGCTCGCATTTCGCGTACACGGGTCCCTTCTGGCCCACAGAACCCCTAACTACCCGACTTGATACGGATCCGATACTCAGTTGTTGTGCATCTTCTCGTCTAAACGACGATAGACCGCATCCGAACTTATTCCTCGTAATTTTGATCTTGACGATGGCCCGCGCCCGGAACATGATGGCGCCCATCGCCGTGGATCGAGGAACGACACGATTCCGAGTGATTTGCCTTACGAGTACACCAGATCATCAGGAGCAATACGTTGGCCGTTCAGACCGTCCCAACTTACGACTCACCGTGCCGGATGCCGAATGGCCTCCAGTGGTTCGAAGACGAGCTATTTGTCATGGACCAGCAGTCTGACCAGGTCTACGTCATGAACTCCGAGGGCTACGTCACCCGGGTCATGGACACGCCGACCGAAAACGGCTCCGGGATTACCGTCGGCGGTGGATTCCTCTGGACGGCCTCAAATGGCATCACCAAATTCCGCGACTATCGACCGACCGACACACACATCGGCTGGATATACCAGCTCGATCTCACGACCGGCGCGTTTGTGAACCGCTGGCGCACTCCGGACGGCGGCGGTATACACGGCCTCGAGTGGGACGACGGCAAGCTCTGGGTCACGGCATTTCAGCCCAAGGCGATCCACATCTGCGACCCATTCGACAACATGAAGGTCGTAGAGACCTTTGAAGTGCCGACAGAGCGTCTGCACGGCCTCGCCCGCGACGGAGATGGCATCTGGTGCGCCCACACCACAGACCAGATAATCATCAAATACGACGTCGAGACCGGGGAAGAGCAGGATCGCATCGTTTTTGGCGATGACTCGCCGGCGCCGCACGGGCTAACGATCAAGGACGGAGAGCTATGGTACTCGGACGCCGTCATGACCGGCGTCGGAGTAGGCCACAACGACCCGGACCGAGAAGGCCCAGAAATAGGCCGAATAACCAGGTAGCAGGTGGCAGGTACGCCACGCCTGCACCCTATCCTGGCGGGGCTTTCCCAAACCCACCCTGAGGCTCTCGAAGGGCCCCGTCGCAACCACACCGTAGGGGCGGGCCCCGGGGTCGATGAAAATCGGCCCGTACGCTATCCAACCGACCCGGCAAATATTGAACAGAGGACCACTGAATGCCATCGGTCGTAGACAGCCACCACCATTTCTGGGACCTGTCAGAACTCGACTACGAATGGATGCCAGAAGGCGACAACGTACTGCGTCAGAACCGCCTGCCTGCCGACCTGAAACCGCTTATAGACGAAGTTGGCGTACAACGCACCGTTATCGTGCAGGCGCACTCCTCTGTAGAAGAGGCGCGCTGGCTGCTCGGCCTTGCTGCCGAAAACGACTTCATCGCAGGCGTCGTTGCCTGGGTAGATCTGGTTGACCCGCACGTCGGCAACACCTTGGACCAACTTCAACAAGACGCCCACTTCAAAGGCGTACGCCACATCTGGCACGACGAACCGGAAGACGACTGGATAATGCGTCCTGCCGTCTTGAACGGGTTAAAAGAACTATCGAGGAGAGAGATCCCGTTTGACCTCCTGCCGCGCCCCCAACACCTGCCGTACATCCCCCGCGTCCTGGACGCCGTACCGGACCTGAAGACCGTCGTCGACCACATCGCCAAACCGCTTATCTCCAACGGGGTATTCGAGCCCTGGCTGTCAGACCTCAAGCGCGTCGCAGAGATCCCGAACGTCTACTGCAAAATCTCGGGCATGATCACCGAGGCCGACACCGAGAACTGGAAGCCAGCCGACCTGACGCCTTACGTCAACCACGTAGTTGATATGTTCGGCTACAACCGACTCATGTTCGGCAGCGACTGGCCCGTATGCACTTTGGCCGGATCATACAAACAGGTCTTCCACGCCGCATCACGTGCACTGGGCAGGATGTCCGTCGCAGACAGAACGGCGGTCTTCGGCGGCAACGCTGAACGCTTCTACGGGCTTTGAGCGCGTGTATTGGTCCCAGCATGACCTAATCGAATACACACAATCCGCTTGTGGGGCGATGGTACAGTTTTCGGATGCCTGCACTTCTCTCCGCCAGGAACATCACGAAGGTTTACGAAGATACCGTCGCCCTTCATGATGTGACGCTCGACGTCGAGCAAG
>CAUZKS010000256.1:0-3404 GCA_963580625.1 Dehalococcoidia bacterium
CAGACAGGTACAACGTACGTTCCCGAATACGGTATCGGCCGAGCCTGGCGTGACGTTTATCCCACCAAACAAGTGCGGCGGACCAGATATTAACCACGATCAAGTACCCGGCGACGACCCCGAAGACGGTCAAGTCATTCATGCAAAAACTGGCCCTTTCCGGACCCTATCGATCATCGAAATAACGGAGCGGTATTTTTGATTCGCCTCCACGTTTGTGCTACGATTGGATAGTCGCGTACCGTAGATAAGGGTCCAGCGCGCGCGAGGCTTCGTCCATTGGGCGGGGTACTCGGCGATGCGGCGCTAATCCGGAAATCGACACCTTGTTGTTAACTCCGTCCTCATCAGAAACGTCACGCGTCCATTTTTGCCCCGGATTCTCGCCCCGGGGCAATGACGAACGCGCCCAACGATCGCTAAGGAGACTCGATGGCACAGGCCCCGGTCAACCCGGAGAGTTATGACGCCTCCGATATCACCGTCCTCGAAGGTCTAGAGGCCGTAAGGCTTCGCCCCGGAATGTACATCGGCAGCACCGGCCCGTCCGGTCTGCAACACCTCATCTGGGAGATCGTAGACAACGCCGTCGACGAAGCGATGGCAGGTTTCTGCGATCAGGTAGATATCACCATCCACGGCGACGGTTCAGTAACCGTCATAGACAACGGCCGCGGTATTCCCGTCGACAAGCACGAAACTACCGGCAAAACCGGTGTCGAGACCGTTATGACCACCCTCCACGCGGGTGGCAAGTTTGGTGGCAAGTCATACCAGGTTTCCGGCGGCCTCCACGGCGTCGGCGCGTCTGTCGTGAATGCCCTCTCGAAGACCACCATCGTGGAAGTGCGTCGAGACAACAAGGTGCACCGCCAGGAATATTCACTCGGTGGCGCCGTGACCGAACTGGTTTCACGTCCCCAGGTCGACGCTGACTCGAAGGGCACCGGAACAACCGTCACGTGGATGCCGGACATGGGCACGTTTGAAGAGCTCACGTACGACTTTGAGTCAATCTCGAACCGGTTCCGAGAGATGGCCTACCTTAACCAGGGACTCGGCATCCGATTTCGTTCGGATTTCCATGACGAACTCTGGCCGCACAATGAGGTGTCGTACCTGTTTGACGGCGGAGTAGAAAGCTTCGTGCGGACGATGAACCGCAAACGAGGCGCCATACATGACAACATCGTTTACACACAGGAGACCGTGGATAATGCACAGGTAGAAGTAGCGTTCCAGTACAACGAATCTTTCGTCGAGAACTGCCTGTCATTTGCCAACTGCATCAACACGAACGATGGCGGCAGCCACGTCACCGGCTTCCGTTCTGCGCTTACACGCGTCTTGAACGACTACGGTCGCAAGAGCAAATTGCTGAAAGATGACTCGCCAAACCTTTCCGGTGAAGATGTCCGTGAGGGCATGCTCAGCGTTATCAGCGTAAAGCTGACAGACCCGCAGTTTGAGGGCCAGACAAAGGGTCGTCTCGGGAATCCTGAGATCAAGGGAGCCGTCGAGACCGTCGTCGGCAAACGCCTTTCGGAATTCCTGGAAGACAATCCGGTCGATGCCCAGAAGATCCTTGAAAAAGCGACCACAGCCGCCCGAGCTCGCGCAGCGGCCAAAAAGGCGCGCGACCTCGTCCTGCGCAAGAACGCCATGGATGGCGGATCTCTCCCGGGTATGCTCGCTGACTGCTCCGAAAAAGACCCCTCGATAAGCGAGTTGTACATCGTCGAGGGTCCGTCTGCTGGCGGATCGGCGAAGCAGGGGCGGGACCGTAGATTCCAGGCTGTCCTGCCATTGAGGGGCAAGATCCTCAACGTGGAGAAGGCCCGCTTCGAGCGAATGATCGAGAGCGACACGATTCGTGCACTCGTCACGGCGCTCGGTTGCAACATCGGCGAGGACTACGACCAGTCCAAGCTCCGATACCACCGTGTGGTCATCATGACCGACGCCGACGTTGACGGGGCGCACATCCGCACCTTGTTGCTGACGTTCTTCTTCCGCAACCTGCCGGAGCTCATCGGAAGCGGCTACCTGTACATTGCACAGGCGCCCCTCTATAAAGCCTCCCGAGGCCGATCGGCGTCCTGGTTGTTCACGGATGAGGAACTGGACCGCTGGCTCGCGTCACGGGTGTATTCAAAGTTGTCCGTCACATCGCAGACCGATGAGTCGGTTACGTTCAAAGGTGGGCCGCTCGGCGGCATCATGTCGCCGGTACGTGATTTTGCAGACGCGGTCGCCGCACTGCGTACCCTGGGATTGTCAGAAGCCGTAACCCTTCGACTGCTGACCGATCCGGAGCTGCAGAACATGGACTTCCGACCTCCAGCCCCCGAGCTGCCAGAGTCGGTACAGCCGACGATGTTCGGTGATGAACAATCTCCAAATGGATCAGATCCGGAATCCGAAACTACAGGCGACATTGTGGAATCGAGCGAACCCCTAGCGCCACCACCGCCGCCACCAGACATTACGTTCGACATCGATGGCTTCACGCTCACCCGGGCGATCTACGAGCACCCGACTCTGAACTCCGCACGCCGGCTGTTCCCGAGAGTGCAGAAGGTTGTCGAGAACTCCCCGTACGGTATCTCCCGTGAAGTGGACGAAATCGCAAGAGACATTCCATGGAACGATCTTGTGGCCACGCTCGAGGACAACGCAGATCGGGGCAACGTGGCGATCCAGCGCTACAAGGGGCTGGGCGAGATGAACGCCGATCAGCTGTGGGAGACCACGATGGACCCCAGCGAGCGCTTGATGCTGCGGGTAACGGCAGACGACGCGATACGGGCCGACGAGCTGTTCACGACGCTTATGGGTGACGACGTGGAGCCCCGCAGGGACTTCATCAGGACCCACGCGCTTGAGGTAAAGAACCTGGACGTTTAGCCGACCGGCCTTACGTTTCGTTGGCAGCAGCCCCTTGAATTGGGGCTGCTGCCGCCACTACAGAGTGTCCGATATCGCGACGTTGCCGTCCGCGTCTGCTTCCAGCATCGCCCTGAACGGGATGCCGCGCCTGCGGACCTCGTCGCTTCCGCCCTGGTGCCGGTCTAGGACGCACAGCACCGCTACAACTTCGCACCCGAACTCCTGTATCCCATCCAAGGCGTTCAGCAGGCTTCCCCCGGTGGAAACGGTGTCGTCAAAAACTACTACCCTCGTTCCTGCCTTGATCGCCCCTTCTACCTGCTTGCGGGCGCCGTGCCCTTTTGCGACGTCTCGGACAAAGAATCCGTCCATTGGTGTACCGGCCTGGCGGCTTCGCAGAGCCAGAGCTCCGGCGATCGGCACAGCCGCCACCGTTGGACCGCCTACACCGGACGCACCGGCCTCTACAGCCATCGCGAGAAACGCTTCTGACACCAGGTCAGCCCCTTCAGGGT
>CAUZKS010000257.1:0-3382 GCA_963580625.1 Dehalococcoidia bacterium
CGCAGCGCTCTCGGCCTGTTCTGTCCCGGGCCTCAGTCCATAGGGCAGCAGCGTCGGCGGTCCGCAGACGGTCACCTCGGCGCCCATCTTTCGGAGTCCCCACACGTCAGAGCGTGCCACCCGGGAAAAATGGAGATCGCCGATAATCGTCACCTTCTTGCCCGCGATGTCGCCAAGGTGCCGGCGCATCGTGTACAGGTCGAGAAGCGACTGAGTCGGATGAGCGTGTGTGCCGTCGCCCGCGTTGACAACAGCGGCATCGATTTTCGATGCCACGTAGTAGGGAGCGCCGGAGTGTGGATGCCGCATCACCAGCACGTCGATCTTCATCGCCTCAAGCGTGCGCACCGTGTTCAGGAGTGACTCGCCCTTGGACACGCTGCTCGCCGAGGCCGACACATTGATAACGTCCGCGCCAAGAACTTTCCCAGCCTGTTCAAACGACACGCGTGTACGCGTGCTGTTCTCGAAGAACAGCGTCAATATCGTCTTGCCCCGCAGCGTTGGAGTTTTGCGAACGTCCCGAGATAGCACCTCGTTCATGCCGTCAGCCGACTGAAGGATGTGCTCGATCTCTTCCTTCGAGAAGTCGTCCAAGTCCAGGACATTCCTTCTTGATCCGGACAGTCCGCCGAACATAGGAGGCTGGTTGGGGCGTGCCCCGTCCGGCTTGCGGCGAGCGGCAGGCGGGGCCTGGGTCGTCTCGTTCTCCGGGTTGCCAGATTGGCCTTGAGGACGTTCCGGCGTCGTTGTCGCAGCGCGTGTGCGTGCCATATTTAACCTTGTCCTCCACCACAAGCGGTTGCCTTATTCCGATGGAGCAGCGTCACGCCGTCAGTACCGTCGACCTCCTCCAGCATCACCCGCACCTCTTCACCCCGCGCCGTCGGCACGTTCTTGCCAACGTAATCAGCCCTGATCGGCAGTTCCCTGTGCCCGCGATCGACCAGCACTGCGAGCTGTATCGAGCTCGGCCGTCCAAAATCGCGAATTGCATCGAGGGCGGCCCTGATGGTGCGACCCGTGTACAGAACGTCGTCCACGAGCACGACCGAACGGTCGTCTACCGGGAACCGGATCTCGCTCGGGACGACAGGTTTGATTGATGCGGAGTCTGAATCGTCCCTGTAGAGCCGGGGATCAAGCGTTCCGAAGTCGGTCTGGACGCCCTCGATCGAGGTGATCAAATCGGCGATCCGACGTGCCAGTTCTACGCCACGGCTGTGCAGGCCGACGATAGCGACCGGCCGCTCGTTTTGCTCCAGGATCTCGTGGGAAATACGGACCAGTGCACGGCGGAGTTGATCCGCAGACATGATCAACCTGCCCTGTTCAGAACGATCTTGATGCCCTGAAGACACAAAAAAACCCTCGTCATTCCTGGTCCAGTGCCAGGCGGCGAGGGTTGGCGCTAACAGCTATGTTCCGCCCTCGGGCGAACGAAGCTGCAGTACCGGGTGTCCTTGCCAGCCTCTCTGGACTGAGTTAAAGGTCACCGGTCGTCCCGACGCAGCACGCCGGAACACTCGGTTGTCCCATAAATGTTAGCACCGAGGGAGTTCGGCGGCTACCCGGTATTACGAATGTTGAAGGTGGCAATGTCGGACGGAGCAAGCCCCTTCTCCGGATGGGAGAGGGCTGGGGTGAGGGAGTTGTCGCTTGAAATGCGGCAAAGGCCAAGCGCGTTAATGCACGCACCGGTCCTATGAGAGCCTCAGGACACCACCAGGCACTGACCCACCCCCTACCGTCCACGCGGACTCGCGTACCCCTCCACCCGCACCACGCGTCCGCCAGCGTCCACCGCCACGCGCGCAGCGCGCTGCACCTCGAGCCGTGTCCCGCATTTACAGCGTGCTATCTGAACCAACCGTTTTCGCACCACCGATTCCCCGCAGGCGGCGCACGTGAAGACGTAGCGCCGTCGAGAGGCCCACGCCCCTATTGGCACATTCACAAACCGATTCGGCTCGATCCCCAGCTCCCGGCAGACCGACTTGAACAATCGGCCGTGCGAACTGGCCTTCTCGTCCCTGTGGTGCGTGATCGCGTGCGCCGCCTCGTGCAGGAGCACCGTCTCGACATGCGACTGCTCTCCAAACGCAAGGAGCCGTGAGCTGAGAGCGATCTGGCGCTTATCCGGCCTGTAACTACCCAGCGTTCGAGTCATCCGGCGGGACACCCGTATCGGCGAAAGCGGCTCCATACCCGGCTCGTGTCGTTCCAAAGTGGCCCTCACAAACCCATCCATCTCGGCCACACGCTCCGGTGAATCCACCTTCTGGGACGGATCGACAGCGCCAGATATATTCCCGTTCCGGGTCGCCTCACGCGTGGGCGGCGCAAGCCTCAACCGCCGCAACAGCCGTCTCACCGGATGCCCGAAAACCGGGTCGGTGACAGACCGCTCACATCGACGCTCGGCGTCTTGCCCGCCACCATCTCGGCCACCACCTTCGCCATCGCCGGACCCAGGAAAATTCCCTTTCGCCCGGTTCCCGATGCTATAAAAACACCGGCGTTGTTGGGCGCCGGTCCGACGACCGGCAGACCGTCGGGAGCAACCGGCCGTAAGCAAGCCGTGTGGTGCACAAGCTCGGCGTCTGCCAGATAAGGAAGTATCTCAACGACGGACGACATGATCGTGTCCCGGCCGTACGCCGTCGGCGTCTCATCGAAACCAACGCGCTCCTCGGTAGTCCCACACCAGAGCAGCCCGTCCAGCTTTGTCGTCGCGTAGTTGTGTGACCAGGAAAGCGACACCGCCAGCGGATCCCCCGGGGCCTTCAAACGAAGGATCTGTCCCTTGAGCGGCGAAATCGGCATGTCGATGCCTAGCCATTCGGTTGCCTTGCCCATCCATGGGCCTGCCGCCAGCACGAATGCGCCCGCCTCGATCACCTCACCGGTCCCCAGCACAACTCCCGAGATATTCCCGGCCGCCCGGGTCACCCCGGTCACCTCTGCGTTCCGCATCACGGCGCCGGCGCGCTCCGCCGCCTGCCATAGCGCCAGCGTAAACTTATACGGCTCGACCTCGCCAGAACGGTCCGCCAGCAGGCCTGCACTCACAGACGGACCGACTCTCGGCTCCAGTGCATGTACAGAGGTCTCGTCGTGCCACTCGACCACGCCCTTGTAATGCCCCTTAAGCCAATCATGGGCCTCCCGTAGTTCGTCCACCTGTACAGGGTTCGTTGCGAGCGTCAGGGACGTCTTGCGGCGGTACTCATACTCGACACCGCTTTCGGCCGGAAGCCGTTCCGCCAGCTCGGCGTGTATCGCTTCAGAGGCTTCGGACAGTGGCAACACAGGATCGTCTTCGATGATGCCGACAATCGGCGATAGCCCGCCGTATGCGAACCCCGATGCGTGGCTGGCG
>CAUZKS010000258.1:0-3367 GCA_963580625.1 Dehalococcoidia bacterium
CTAGTTAAGCCCCGGGATAGCGGTATCGCCTTGCGGTCCCGGCCGGTTTCGCCGGGGCGGACTCTTCAGATTTCTCGGCGTCGTGTGCCTTGAGTTCGAACACCCTGTCACCGAACGACCGCGCTCCGTTCTCTGACGAGCGGTTGAGCGGACCCCCGATATCCTTACCGGCTGCGTCGAATAGGAGGCGTGAAGGCGGGGTTCGCAGGTAGTAGTCGCAGAGAAGGATTGTCCCCAGCGCCGCCATCACAACCCCGCCGATGATCCCGACCCGCTCGTTTGTCGCAACCTGCCAGATCCCTATCGAAGCGATCAACCCGAGCACGCCCCAGATCAGCGAAGAGCGTTCTCTTACCACCCGCGTGACTCGTACCGAACTGATCTCGCTGATGGGGGCGAACGACCAGTTGCGGTGGTCCTCATCGCCGCCGATGTAGATCACACGACGGTCGGTGAGTACAAACCTGTCTGACCCGCCGACCTCCAGCGATTCGACCACCGATTCGCCTTCGACAAGCCGAAATCCATCGATAACCGAATCCGGATCGACGATGGGCGCGGTTTCATCCGTTTCAAAGGCCGATGGTTGCTGGAATTGATCTTCGACTGCCAAGGGGGCTCCCGATCTGATCTAGGGTCGGCTATTCGATGATATCAGTGCCCCGGCTCAGTAGCGCGTGGCGCGACTCGCAAAATCTGGCGATTACGTCAATCTGCCATTCTGAGTCCGAGACGAAGAACCTCTCGGCTTGCACTCCGGCACGCTATTATCTATCGGCCGAAACGGCCCTACTCGAACGCGTCGTTTCCGTGTTCCGCTGCGAACTCCCGCCCGGAGCCGATAAGCAGCGCCTTCATGTCCAAGGTGGCGCCGTAGTCAGACCACAGGTGCTTGCCGGCCGCTCTCACCTTTGCCTCGACTTCGTCATGAATGGCGAGAACTTCGGGGTGATCCGGCTCTCCGGGGTGTCCAAGAGACGCCGCCATGTCGTGCGGCCCCCATGCGATGGCCATCAGGCCGGGCACTGCGAGGATCTCGTCAGCACGCGCCGCCGCTTCTTTGGATTCGATCTGCGCGCCGACCAGCATGTTGGCGTTGGCAAACTGCGCGAACCCCAACTTGCCGCCGTACGTGCCTTCGATCACGTCCAGGTCGCCGTGCTCCGTGCCGCGACCGCCGCCCCACGAGCGCCACCCGTCCGACGGGAACAGGCAAGCGTTGGCAAGCCCCTGGGCCTCTTCGGCGTTTTCGATGTGCGGACCCATGATCCCCTGCAACCCGCGGTCCAGCCAGCGGTTGATCTCGTTGGCATTGATATTGGGTACGCGTGCCGTGACGCTCATGCCGAACGCGTGAGCGACGGCCACGATGTCGTCCACGGCAACCGGGTTAAAGGCACCGTGTTCGCCGTCCAGATGGATGGCGTCAAAACCGGCCCGGGCGGCGAGCTCGACAGCGCTCGTGATCGGGTACTGCATGGCGAATACAAGAGCCTGCTTGCCCTGCTTGTTCTTTGCGAACATCGAGTTCTCGATCATGGTTTTGGCCTTTCAAAATTGCAGCGTTATCTATGAGATCGTCGTAGGGGCGGATAGCGATCCACCAGAAGGTGGGCCGCCGCCCACCCCTGCGCGTTGATTCCAAATACGTTTTCTATATCCGCCGACTCGTTCCCGCCCTCGCCGTTGCCGTCGGATCGTACCCGTGTCGGGCCAGCACCTCTTCGTTGATCGTCAGCCCCAACCCGGGAGTGTCGGGCACTGTCAGATAGCCGTCCACCTGTCGTGGGAAGCCGTCGAAGGCGTCGAAGTAGTGCGGAGTGTAGAACTCTGCGTGGTACTCCTGGATGAGGAAGTTGGTCATCGTCAGGTCCAGGTGACACTCGGCCATCGTGCCTACGGGCGAACATGTGTTGTGCGGCGCCATATTGACGTGCCGCGCCTCGGCGATGGCTGCGATCTTCTTCAGCTCCGTAATGCCGCCGGCGTTTGCGATATCAGGCTGCAAAACGTCCACGGCATCCGCCGCCACAAGCTCGTAGAACGGGAACTTCGTATAGAGTCGCTCACCGGTTGCGATCGGGATGTTCACCCGATCACGGACGAACTTCATCTCCGCCACGTTCTCTTGTGAAGTCGGCTCCTCGAACCAGAGCGGCCGGTACTTCTCGAGCCGCTGACCCAGAGAGATCGCCGTTCCGGTCGAGAACTTGGCGTGGACCTCGACCAGGATATCGACGTTTGGTCCGACGGCCTCACGCACCGCCGCCACGCGATCCTCGGCGATCTGGGCCTCTTCCAGCGAGATGTTGTAGTAGTTGTTCTGGGCGAATGGGTCAAACTTCATGGCCGTGTAGCCCATCGCCACGACCTCCTTCGCCTCCTCGGCGTTCAGCTCTGGCGAGCCAGGGTTGGTGTACCAGCCGTTAGCGTAAACGCGCACCTTCTCGCGCTGCGCCCCGCCGAGCAGCTTGTAAACCGGCAGACCGAGCGCTTTGCCCTTGAGATCCCAGAGAGCGATGTCAATACCAGACAGCGCTGTGGTGTCGATCCGGCCGCCGCGCGACTGATTGTTGTAGTAAATCTGCGTCCAGATCGCCTCCGAGTCCATCGGGTCCCGGCCGATCAGGAACGTCTCGGCCATCTCGTTAATGAGCGAGATCACCTGCTGGTCGTTCCCAAGTCCGCTCGCGTCGCCGAGACCGTAGTGGCCGTCATCCGTATTGATCTTGACGATCACCCAGTTTCGATTGGCGTTGTGGTGAGCAGCCGAGAAAATGAACGTCTCGACGTCGGTGATTTTCATGGAAGGACCCCTCGTGAATCCAAGGGTTCAGGGTGGTTAAATTCGGCGGCCGGGTCGTCGGCCTGATTTCGGCGGGACGTACCCATGCGCGGCTATTAACTCGTCGTTCGGGGTGATTCCCAGACCCGGGCCTTCCGGGAGCGTGATGTAGCCGTCCTTCTGCACCGGGAACCCTTCGAAGGCGTCGATGTACCAGGGCGAGTAGAACTGGGCGTGGTACTCCTGGATCAGGAAGTTCGTCATCGTCACATCAAGCTGGCACTCGGCCATCGTGCCGACCGCCGAACATGTGTTGTGCGGCGCCATATTGACGTGACGTGCCTCAGCGATGGCGGCGATCTTCTTGAGTTCCGTGATGCCGCCGGCGTTTGCGATATCCGGCTGCAAAACGTCTACGGCGTCGGCCTTCACCAGTTCGTAAAACGGGAACTTGGTGTAGAGCCGTTCACCGGTTGCAATTGGGATGTTCACGCGATCTCGCACGTACTTCATCTCGCCCACGTTCTCCTGTGAAGTCGGCTCTTCAAACCACATCGGCCGGTACTTCTCGAGCCGTTGCCC
>CAUZKS010000259.1:0-3351 GCA_963580625.1 Dehalococcoidia bacterium
GGCCCGATGGGTCGCACAGTCGCCGACGTCGCTTTGCAGCTGTCCGTGCAGGCCGGTCCTGACCCGTTCGTCCCTTCCTCGCTACACGAAGATCCGGCTCGGTTCGCCGACGCGCTGGGGCGAGATTTTGCAGGGACCCGAATCGCATGGAGCCGGGATCTTGGCGGTCGTCCTATCGAGCCGGTCCAGACGGAGGTTCTGGACTCCCAGCGGCATGTTTTCGAGGACATCGGCTGTATCGTTGAAGACGCCGAACCGGACCTGCGTGAGTCAGATTCGGTATTCCAGGTTTTGCGTGCGTATTCGTTCGCACACGGTCAGGAGCGCAACCTGATCGAGCACAGGGATTTGCTCAAGGACACGGTCATCTGGAACGCCGAAGAAGGTCTCGCTTTGAGTGCGTTAGACGTGGCGAAGGCGGAGGAGAAGCGGACCGAGCTGTTCGGTCGGATGGTCGCATTCTTTGATGAGTACGATTTTCTGGCGCTGCCGGTGACGAGCCTGCCGCCGTTCTCGGTGGATATCCCTTACCCAACGGTTGTGAACGGTGTGGAGTTGGAAACGTATATCGACTGGATGTGGCCGTGCATGGATATCACCGTCGTAGCCTGCCCGGCAATCTCGGTACCGGCCGGGTTCACGCCTGACGGCCTTCCGGTAGGTCTTCAGCTTGTATCGGCCCCACGGACAGACTTCGAACTGCTACAACTGGCGCACGCGTTCGAGGGAGCCACAGGGTTTTGGAAGCAGCGACCTGGAGTGGTGGGTTAGGAAGGTCCAATTCGCTCATTAAGAGAATGCTGTAGCCCCCTCCCACCAGGAGCGGGCTACAGTGCGGGAGAAGTCCGGTACAAGCTCGAACGTCCTACCGCCGCCGCAGTTCTTCGCTCAATCGCGCCCCGACGATCTCCGGCTCACCCACCTGCATATTGAAGGCGTTGATCTCCAGCTCGTTGTGATCCGGGTCGAACCGGATGCCGATGCGGGGATCTCCGTCCATCATGGCGGTTCTGACCTCCGGGCCAGATGGACCCTTCCAATCCGAGGTGAACTTCACGACGACGTTCGGAAGGAAGAATCGGAAATCGTCCTGGCGGATCGATACCTCGATACCGCCGATGCCTTCCAGCGCCTTCACTACCGGGCCTAAGGCAGCCCGGTATCCGGCAATTTCCGCCTGTTCGTCGTGCTCGACGTACAGCTTGAGCGCCATCCAGAGGCCAACCATCTCCTCACGAGAGACCTTGTGTGGTCGGCCGATGGCGTGGTTCGGGCTGTGATTGGCCAATGCGGCGGCGACTAGATCCTTTCGACCGAACAGCATCCCGGTCGCCTGCGGCCCGCGGATGTCTTTGCCGCCTGACACGGTCACGAGGTCGGCTCCATCGGCGATATAGCGACCCAAATTGCTCTTTGGCGGTAACATCGCAGCGGCATCGACGATCACTGGCACGCCACGTCTATGAGCTACCTCAACCGTTTCACCCAAGGTAGGTCCGCGCCTGCTAACCCGCGGCGCCAGTAGATACGCCACGGCGGCAGTTTTGTCGTTGATCGCCGCATCCAACCCGTCCGTGGTCCACTCATGAGCATCGCCGACCTCGACCAGAGATGCGCCGGAGAACGTGTACATGTGGCTGTAACCGCCACGGTGTGCCTTGGCAATCACGATCTCGGTCTTCATGCCGCGTGTGTCGGGCAGCTGGAGAATCTTTGCCTTGTCGGTGCCGGTCATGCAGGCGGCTGACGATAGGACGATGCCGCTGCCAGCGCCTGCCGTCACCATCCCTGCCTGTGCGCCGGTCAATTGAGCAATGAAATCCCCGACTTTGCTGTTCAGCTCGGCGATCGGCACATACGACTGCGAGGCCTGGACCATTGCTTCGATAACTTCAGGTCGCATCTTCGATCCACCGTGGTCGGTATTCGTGCCACCGGCGTGGATCATCGGACGAACGCCGATCTCTTCGTAGATCGAGTTAATAGGCAGTCGTGATTCGGTCATTGAGTTCCTCGATTCGAGTCAAACACAGTCGTCGCTCCACAACGACCCAGATCTCGATCTCCGATACACCAGTTCACATTCGCGCTTTGTATAACGATCCAGCGTCAGATAGGCCCTCGTGTGCCGGGCATCGTCGACCTGGTAGATGACGATGATGTAATCCTGCGTTTCGGCATCTGCGAACACGAGCGCTCCGTTAATTCCATCGGCTGCGCGTTCACGCGCTTTGGTGTCGAACATTCTTTAGTCAGGGACCGAGTTATCACCGCGGGTATTGGTCAGGCGTTTCCCCGTATGAGTGACCCCGCATAGCCTGGTCTTGATCGATAATCTCGACCTCCCCTTCATTCTGCCATTCAGAAAACCCAGGGTTTACCTGTCCCCTACCGATCCGTCCTGCTTGATCGGCGTCGCTCCTTCAATGTACTTCTCCTCGAACGGCCACTTCTTCAAACCTTCTTCAGACAGAGTGATACCAAGACCCGGACCATCCGGCACTGTCAGGTATCCGTCCTTCAGTTCGATCGGGTTCTCGATCAAGTCCACTTTGGGCTCCCTGTGCTCGCCCGTGTATTCCTGAAGAGCGAAGTTCGGTATACATGCGTCCAGCTGTACGCAGGCGGCGGTGCTCACCGGGCTTAGCGGGTTGTGCGGGATAACCTTGACGTGCTGCGCTTCGGCCATCGCAGCGACCTTCTTACTGCCGCTCAGTCCCCCAACGAGGCACACATCCGGTCGGACGTACGCCGCACCCTTGTTCTCAAGAATCTGCTGGAACTCGTAAATCGTCGTGAAACGCTCGCCCGTAGCGATCGGGATGTTGCACCGCGCCTGCACATCGCCCATGCGCGCAGGGCTGTCCGGGAGCATCGGGTCCTCGTAGAAATACGGGTTGAACTCCTCCAGTCGTCGCCCGAGCCAGATCGACTCCGCCGGGTTCATCTGCCGGTGTATCTCTACGCACAGGTCGGCGTCCCGGTTGACCGCTTCCCGCACCGCAGCCACCCGTTCGACGGCGTTGTCCGCCCATTCGGTGTAGGTGTGGAACGATGGGTAGTCGGACTGGAAAGCCGCAAAGCGAACCGCCGTAAATCCATCATTCACCGCTTTTGCGGCGTCGGCCGCGAGCTCTTCCGTGGTATCGCCGTTCACGTGGATGTAGCAACGGACACGGTCACGCGTTTTGCCGCCCATCAGCTCCCAGATCGGCACGCCGAGCCGCTTGCCCTTGATGTCCCACAGAGCGATATCGATCGCAGAAAGAGCCGCGTTGACCACGGAACCCATGAAGTGGGAGTTTCGGTACAGGAACTGGAAGTGGTGCTCGATTTTCGATGGGTCTTTGC
>CAUZKS010000260.1:0-3340 GCA_963580625.1 Dehalococcoidia bacterium
TTCGAAGGGTTGGAAGGTACGATAACGCGCCAGAGAGATGGGAGGGCACCCTCCCCGTATGGGCCACAACTATGCCTTAAGGATCTCCCATCTCGCCAGGACGCGCTAGATGAGCGGCTGCATCCCCAGCTCCTGTGCGATGTTCAGCGCCTTGTCCGGTAGTTTGGTAGCCTTCTCGCGTTCAGGGCGCCTTCGTTCGGGGGATCAGCAGGCAGTGCAGTGCGGGCGTACTTGACAACATCGGCCCAGTCGTGCCGATCTGCTTCCTCTTCCGCATCGTACAGAGGCCGGTTCATACGGCTCTGCACCCGTTTATTTGGCATAGTAAGGCCCGGATGTACAGGTATCGCCGGAATGGACAGGCACTGGACTGCCGATAACCGCTCACTGTTGGCGTAAGTGAGTCTTTCCCGCTAGGGGAGACGAGACGGATCAAACCATGCCGACCCCGGTGGTGATCGTCTGTTCACGATCTGTAATCCTGAACTTGATTCAGAATTACAGATCAATCGTGTTCTGAGTTAAAAGTAGCCCAGCTGATTGAGAGAGTAGTTCAACCTCTCTCACCCCAGCCCTCTCCCGCTCGGATAGGGGACACGTCGGCGTTCGTTTAGAGCCCCTCTTTTACCTGGACCTTCTGCCAATCGTAGTCGACGTCGCCATCGTAGAAGCGGTCCGGGTGCTCGATGGCCCAGAGCTGCTTGCGCATGTTCCAGTGGTCGGGCTCGAGTTCCATGCCCTCGCGCCAGATCACCGCAGCGCCTTCGAGATCGCCAGAGCCGTAAAGCTCAAGACCGCGTTCAAAGTGGTCGAGACTAGCTACGTCGACGGCGCCCCGTACCGGGGTCTCGTCCGTCAACTTCACTTCGCCATTCAAGAGGAAATCGGAGACCAGTTTTTTTGTTGCCGGCTTTCGGATATCGAATCCACCGTACAGGGAGTATCGGAGGATTCCGTCTTCGTCGATCAGCGCGCCGTTTGGGATAGCGCGCACGCCAAACGTCCGCGTGACGATGGTTCCTGCGTCCACGACGGTTGTGAACTGAGCGCCTGCCTTCTCATGGAAGGGGCGTGGGAGTTCCGGGCCCTGGAGATCGACAGCTATGGACAGGATGTCCGAGCCGGCTGCGGTGATCTCTTTGTACATCTGCTGCCAGACCGGCAGCTGTTCACGGCAGCCTCACCACGAGGCCCACATGAATACGGCGACGCGTTTGCCCTGGTAGTCGGAGAGTTTGACATCGACGCCGTCTAGTGAAGACAGTGTGAAGTCCGGGACGATATCCCCTATGGCCGGGGCGGGGAAGCCAATCGACGTCATCTTTTCTCTCCGAATACAGTGCGACTCGGGTGTCTACCCGGGTGGCGTTCTGGAAGGCACTTCTCCCTCACCCTGCACCCTCTCGCTTGAGAGAGGGAATTATTGAAGTGGTTCTGTCTCGGGAACTCACGGTTCCCGGGTGGTTACCAGCTTCAGCCTATGCCGTGATAGCCGACTTCCACTTCTCCGTTGCGGATCAGGACGGGTGTTGTTCGGTCACCGCCGGTGAGCTTTTCAAGCTCCGCCCATTTGTCCTCGTGGAGACTCATGTCGATCTCGGTGTAATTCACGCCTTCTTCGTCCAGCTCCTCCTTAAGCATGTTGGAGAAGTCGCACTCGGGATGCGAGTACAGGATCGGGGTTTCTACTTCTGGTGTAGTCAACTTTTGATTGCCGTCCTTGGGTTGCGTGTTGAAGGACCCGTGTGAGCTGCTAAATATCGTCAGGTGGTAACGGTATTCTCCCTCACCCTGCACACTCTCCGGTTGGGAGAGGGAATCCACTTACATGATATCCGATGCGTAAAGCGCGATCATCGGCGCAAGCCGAACTACATGTGCATGCCTTCGAAGTTCGGGTCCAGGTATTTTGCCGGTTCTTTGGAGAACGCTACGCGGCATCCGGGGGCGCAGAAGTAGTACGTCTCACCCTCGTGCTCGTGCGTTCCGCCGTTCGGGTTGCTCACATCCACGTCCATTTTGCAGACCGGGTCTGTCGCTGCGTCCGGGTGCTTGCTGAAAAACGGGATCTTTGGCATATCCGGTCTCCTATTTAGGATGGCTAACGTCTCGCCTAAAATCTGTGGTCGAAGGGTGGATCTTCACCCTCACCCTGACCCTCTCTCACTGTAAGAGGGGATCTTTTCTAACGTGTGACTGTCGCCGTTTCGGTTCGTGTAGTTCCGCTTGCCGGTGGGCGTCGGTCGTGCAGTGGCTTACGGCCCAGCCGTAGCGAGTTGGTCACGACGGTTACGGAGCTGAGCGCCATCGCTCCCGCCGCTGCGATTGGATTAAGTACGCCGTTGTTTCCGAGGATGGGTTGTAGCACACCGGGGACACTTCCGTCGGACCAGATGGGGTACAAAACACCTGCGGCCACGGGGATCAGGGCGATGTTGTAGAAGAAGGCCCAGAACAGGTTCTGCTTGATGGTGCGCATGGTCGACCGGCTGAGGCGGATCGCCGAGGCTACGTCACGCACGTCGCCACGCATGAGCGTGATATCGGCGGTCTCGATGGCGACATCCGTGCCGGTCCCTATAGCCATCCCCACGTCCGCCAGCGCCAGGGCAGGAGCATCGTTGATGCCGTCTCCGACCATCGCAACGCGCCGGCCTTCCGCCTGGAACCGGGCCACGACATCCGCCTTGTCGTCCGGTAGCACCTCCGCCACGACGTTGGCGATACCGATTTGTCGCGCCACCGCTTCCGCTGTTCGGCGGTTGTCGCCGGTGAGCATGACGGGCTCGATGCCGAGCGATTTCAATTCGGCGATTGCCTGACGAGCTTCCGGTTTCACCCTGTCTGCGACGCCGATCATACCAAGTAGCGCGCCGTCACGGGCGATGATCAGCGGTGTTTCGCCGTTGGTCGCCAAAGCCGTGACATCGGATTTGATTTGAGATGTGTCTACGCCTTCGCCGTCAAGGAACGCTGCGGTGCCCGCGAGTACGGTCATCCCGCCCACAGATCCTCTGACGCCACGTCCGGAAATGGCTTCAAAATCGGTGGCCTCAGCGATCTGGAGACCGCGTGAATACGACTCTTCAAGCACGGCGGACGCGAGGGGGTGCTCGGACGGCCGCTCGACCGCCGCAGCGGTCTCGAACAACTCGTCTTCGGACACACCAAGCGCTCGCACAGATGCGACGCGGGGTCGTCCTTCGGTGAGCGTGCCGGTCTTATCCAGAACGACTACCTCAAGCTTGTGTGCCGTTTCAAGCGCCTCTGCATTGCGGATCAGGATGCCGTTTTCGGCGCCACATCCCATGCCAACCACCACGGCTGTTGGGGTCGCCAG
>CAUZKS010000261.1:0-3323 GCA_963580625.1 Dehalococcoidia bacterium
AGTGGTGTAGACGGTTGTACTAGCACCAGCATATTTGTACCCGGATTGTGGCGTGGGGTCGTTTGTTAGTTTCGACCACTCGTTTGCCACGTAGACATTAGCGTCTACCGCAGCACGCGCGGTCGACCCCGACGATGTCAGGGCTACTAACCCCACAACCAGCAGCACGAATGCCGCCATTGCGGTTATCAATTTCACCGAAAGATTCACGTTCCTTGTCCCCCTATGACTTTCGCGTTTCTGACCACCGCTAGCAGAATTCTCTGCCTGTGGGTCTAGGCCTCGCCGTGATCCCAAGATTAAAAACATTCCTCCACAGGATCGCTCCGCCTCTTAGATCGACGGCGCCGGCCCGTGTATACGTCCCAATACTTCACATGGAAAACGCGCACATATACGCGCGGACTCCCGGGACTGGAGCCGAGCAGATGGATTCTTACACTCCGATCAGGAGGCTGTCAAGAAGCCCGAACCGCGACAAACTTGGCGTTTCGGACGGGATTTCAGCACTCTTATCCGGTAGCGGATGAAGCCAATCTACGGAGTTCCTGACTCGGTCGCCATGGCACAGAGAAGAATACGTGTGCGAGCAGATCAGTGTCAACGACTTTTGGGGCGCGAGAATCGCATTTTTAACTCGTATGCTCCTGAGTTGACGCATTTTTAACTCGTATGCTCCAAAGTTGACGACTGGCCAATTGTGGAGGCGTTAACCCGGCAAGGCTGGCATACCCTCAGATACGAGTAGCCTTGCCGTTAATCGCTATTTTCGTGGATGGGCAATTTCCACCCATCGCCAATTACCCCACCTTATTGATGGAAGCCAGGAACTCCTCGTTGTCCTGCGTTTTGGACATGCGCTCGATAACCCGCTCCGTACCGGCAGTGTTATCGCCGCCGGAATCTGAGGCGATTATCGACACCATTCGGCGGAGGAGCCAGATCTGTCGCAGATCTTGCTCTGACAGCAGCAGCTCTTCATGGCGGGTGCCGCTGCGTTGGATGTCGATAGCAGGGTAAACACGTCGCTCGGCGAGCACTCGGCTCAGGTGTAGCTCCATGTTCCCGGTGCCCTTGAACTCTTCATAGATCAGGTCGTCCAACCGGCTGCCGGTGTCTATCAAACACGTCGCCAGAATCGTCAGGCTCCCGGCCTCATCGCAATTCCTGGCCGCGCCAAAGAATCCCTTCGGTGGATACAGGGCGACCGGGTCCATGCCACCGGACAGCGTCTTGCCGCTTCCCGGAACGGAGAGGTTGTAAGCACGGGCGAGCCTGGTGAGGCTGTCAACAAGAATGACGACATCCTCGCCAGCCTCGACCAGCCGCTTGGCCCGAGCGAGTGCCGCCTCGGCAGCCCGGGTGTGGTCTGCCGGCGGCTCGTCAAAGGTGGAGCTAAACACTTCACCCTCAATAGACCGCCGCATGTCTGTGACCTCTTCCGGTCGCTCACCAACCAGGGCCACGATAAGGCTCACGCCCGGGTTATTGGCGGTGATACCTTCTGCAATCTGCTTCAGCAGGATCGTTTTGCCGGCTTTAGGAGGTGCAACGATCAAGCCGCGCTGACCCTTGCCGATGGGGGCTACAAGATCGATTAGCCGTGTCGCCATGTTCTTCGGCGTGGTCTCAAGCTTAATGATCTCGTCCGGGAAGATCGGGGTTAGTGACTCAAACTTGGGTCTCTTCAGGGTCGACTCCGGGTCTAGGCCGTTAACGACCTCGACCCGGATCAGTGGGAAAAACCGCTCCCCTTCTTTAGGTGCACGGACCTCGCCGGCGACCTGGTCACCCGGCCTCAGGCCGAATCGCCGGATCTGCGCGGGGGAGACATATACCTCGGGATCGGATTCCCGCCCCCCGCCGGTCGGTTGGCGAAGGAAGCCGTGGCCGTCTCCGCTTACTTCGAGTACGCCCATACCCAGAAGCTGGTCTGCTTCTTCAGCATGGCGGGCCAAGATCTGGAGAACCAGGTCTGATCGTTTTTTCGGAATTCCATCCCTGAGGGTTAACTCAAGCGCACGGGACCTAAGTTGGTCCATCGACATCGCACCAACGTTGCCGAGTTGCGATCCCCCCTCGTCGTACTGGATATCTTGGGGCAGCCCCGCCGGTGTTCCACGGCCGCGGCCGTTTGAACGACGTCCGCGGTGCGATGACCGGCGGCGTCTGCTGCGTGACTGGCTCTGCGTAGTCAGATTAGTTCCTCCAGGTTGTGCTTCTATACAAAAGCGAGGCTGTAAGACGACAAACGCGTCTTGTGTACCCCGGCGTAATCGGCAGTCGCCGTGGCGGATGGGCGTAATGCCAACCAGCCCGGCACCTGTTTGCGCTGGGTTTGTAGTGATCTATTAGAAAAGTGTTGGGACGGAGTCTCTTAAGAGTGGGTCTCCGGGGCGTCGGCCTGTGTTTGCCGAACGCCGTATGTCCGTCGTTTGCCCTGTGGAAAATCTGCCTCTTTACCGGTTAACCCGCTGAAGTTCAGCGAAGTCCGCAATGCAGATTCATGATCTGTGCGGACGAGTTCCAGGAGGTGCCCATGGGCGGGAAGGCCGGAAGTCCCGGCCGATGCGCCTTATCGATCTTATTCACGACAGGCGAGCCCCGCGACTATATCACAACGTTCCAGTAAGCCTTTAACCAGAGATCCCGGATCGCGCAATAATCTCAGACGGCGCCGACCCACTTTCGTCACCAGATGCGTCACTTGATTCATCAAGAGGCATCTCGTGCTGCGCGCCCTCGCGCAGCGTGTCGACGGCGGCACCAAGAAATTCGCGGAACAACGGATGGGGGCGATCTGGCCGGGAGGCAAACTCCGGGTGGAACTGTGAGCCGACCATAAACGTATGCCCCTCCACCTCACTAATCTCAACGAGGGAGCCATCGGGTGCGGTACCGCTAGATATGAGTCCGGAATCGTTCAGCCGTTCTCGGTAATCGTTATTCATCTCGTAGCGATGCCGGTGTCGTTCATTAACATGCCCTGCACCGTAAGCGTTCGCGGCAATCGTTCCGGCGGTCAGCGTGCACGGGTACAGACCGAGCCGCATCGTCCCACCTGTTTCGCCAAGTTCCTCCTGCCCCGGCATGTACGCGATCACATGGTTTTTGGAGCCGGGGTCAAACTCCGCAGAGTTGGCGTCTTCCAATCCGAGAACGGACCTGGCGAACTCGATCACCATAACCTGCATACCCAGGCAGAGTCCCAGATACGGAACCCCGCGCTCGCGCGCGTAACGCGCGGCTGAGACCATTCCCTCAACACCTCTTTCGCCAAAACCGCCCGGGACTATGATCCCGGAAGCCCGGTTGAGCACATG
>CAUZKS010000262.1:0-3303 GCA_963580625.1 Dehalococcoidia bacterium
TGGACAAGCCTCAAAAAAAACTTCGGCAACTTCGTTGGTCGATATTCCTTACCGGCAAAAACTTCTCGTTGTGGCCGGCCTCACGGTCACGCTGTTCGTGGCGACAATGAACCAGACCGTGGTGGCAACGGCCGCCCAGAACATCGTCGCTGACATCGGTGGCTTCGATCGTTTCGTGTGGCTGTTCGCTGGTTTTTCGCTCGCGGCGACGGCTAGCGTGCCAATCGTGGGGAAACTCTCCGACATCGCTGGCCGCAAGTTAGTCCTCATCGGCTCCGTCATCTTTTTCATGGCAACTTCGGCCGCCGCGGGTTTTTCCACGGACATGACCCAGTTGATCGTGGCCCGGGTTCTTCAGGGCGCTGCATTTGCCGGAGTGATGGGTAGCGTGTGGATCATCATGGCCGCGCTGTGGGCGCCATCCGAACGCGCAAAATGGATGGGTGTGGCGACCGCAGGGTTCACGTTGTCCGGCGTCATGGGACCTATATTTGGCGGAATCGTGAGCGACACACTGAGCTGGCGCTGGGTGTTCTTCATAAATATCCCGACCGGCGCATTCAGCCTGTTACTGCTGTGGATCTGGTTCCCGAACGTGCAACGCGACGAACGTATAGGGCGTCTCGACTTGATGGGCGCCGTGCTTTTTGTGGGAGCGGCGACGGCATTGCTTCTCGCCATCACATGGGGTGGGCGCGACTATGCATGGGATTCGCCAAGAATTCTGGGCCTTATCGGCGGCTCACTGGTGGCGTTCCTCGTCTTCGCTCGTGTCGAATTGAAGGCGGACGACCCGATGCTCCCGCTCAACTTGTTTACACACCGGATATTCGCCTTCGGCTGGCTCGCCTCTCTCACGACCACAAGCACGTTCATCGCTATCACTGTGTTCCAACCGCTATTTGTGCAGGGCGTCATGGGTAAATCGGCAACTTCGGCCGCTATCCCCTTGATCGCACTGGCCATAGGGGTAGCCAGCGGCGCCAATATAGCCGGCCAGATTCTTTCACGACGCGGCTATGCGAGGGAACTCGGTATGTCTGGGCTCTCGATAACCGCAGTCTGCCTGGTCTTCGTGAGCACGCTCGATAGCGCATCTTCCATCTGGTCCCTGTTCATAGCGACGGGATTCATCGGATTTGGCATGTCGTTCGGCTTTACGTCATTCACGGTACCTGTACAGAACGCCATGCCAATCTCGGTACTGGGCGTTGTCACGTCCACGCTGCAGTTCGGGCGACTGTTCGGTCAGGCCGCCGGTAGTGCTGTGTTCGGAGCCGTGTTATTCGCGTCCGTCGCAGTGAGTTTTGTGGGCCTGAACGAAGACAGCCCCCAGGTGCGAATCGCCGATCCTGGGATAATCGTCGCCGTGGACGAACTCGCGGATGTCCGGTCTGAGTATCTGGGGGACCCGGAGCTGGGAGAACAACGCTACGAGTCAGACCTCGCGACCTCCCGAAATAATCTGAGTGACGGTCTCTCCACCGTATTCCTGATCGCCGCAGCTTTCAGCATTACCGGCGTCATTCTGGCTTGGTTCACGTTCTCAGGGGGCACAAGTACAGCAACAGTGCGAAGAGAAACAGGAACCGCCAACACAACGGATTGAATGTTCTCGTAGAATCTCACCGTTAGACCTGCGACCAGGTCCGTCGACAACGGGGCCTGTCGTAATGGTCTGACTTGGACCTCAGAAATCCCGGATAAACTCAAAATCAGGGGAAGACTCTCAATTGGCCGAACTACGCGTCAACAAAGCAAAGCAAAAACTGGCAAACGGTGAAGTGGCCGTCGCGTTTGCTTCATGGGGATACGGCGGTGCAGACGCCCTCGAGCGGCTGGTTGACCTGGAGCCGGACGCAATCTGGCTTGAAGCCGAACATGGCGGCGTCGATTTCTCTAACATCGGAGAACTGACACGGGCGATCGACCTTATCGGCGCATCTCCGATCGTTCGGGTCCACCAGAACGAACCCGGCGTCATATACAGGACATTGGACCTTGGTGCGCAGGGTATCGTCGTTCCGCACGTCAACACACGTAAAGAGGCGGAGGCCGTCGTTCACGCCGGGAAGTTCGCCCCCATCGGGCTCCGGGGCTCATTCACCAGCCGCCAGGGGATTGGCGTGGCGAACTATCAGTCACTGGCGAACGATCAGACGATGCTGATCGTGCTGATCGAAGACATCGTGGCCGTTAACAACCTTGATGAGATCGTCAAGGTAGACAACATCGATGTGTTCTTCGTGGCGCCGGGTGACCTTGCGCAGACGATGGGCCACATAGGAGAGCCACATCACCCAGAGGTTCAGGCCGTCGTCGACGAGTCGTTACGAAAGATCGTAGCCGCAGGCCGGACCGCTGGTGCCCTAGTGTCTAACGATAACGCAGCCCACCATCTTGAACTGGGTGTGAAATTCTTCCTTGGTGGCCCTCCTCCATGGATCGAGAACGGACTGATCGAAATGAACCGAAGGGCGGAGGCTTAGCCCAATGCGAACACTTCGAAAGAACGATGCAAAAGCAAGACTCGCGGCCGGCCAGCATGTCATCGCGCTAGAGGGGCTGAACGACGCCGACACCATCGAACGCCTCGGCCCAATGAACCCACACGCCGTTTGGTTAGAGGGTGAGCACAATCTCGTCAGCCCGCCAAACATCGCGGACCTAACCCGTGCCGCAGACCTGGCGAATACGACCTCGATCGTCCGGGTCAACAGGGTTGAGGAGGGACTGATCTATCAGGCACTGGACCTTGGAGCGCAGGGAGTAGCCGTCCCTCACGTTGACACGCGAGAAGACGCCGAGACCGTAGTGCGGGCGGGCAAGTTCTCGCCGCTCGGAAAACGCGGCATGTACGGAAGTCGCCAGGGGCTTGGAGATCCGGACTTCTTCAAGAAGGCCAACGACGAAACGATGTTGATCGTGTTCATCGAAGACGTGATCGCGCTGGACAATCTGGATGAAATCCTGAAGGTGGACCACATAGACGTATTCCTCGTCGGCCCAGGCGACATGTCCCAATCGATGGGCCACTTGGGCGATCCGTTCCATCCCGAAGTGACACGAGCTCTTGAAGATGCCGTTCGCAAGATAGTTGCGGCGGGCCGCACCGCCGGGACAGTAGGCAATCACGAGAACGTGGCCCGCTACATGGAGGTGGGAGCACGATTTTTCCTTACCAGTCCGCTACCGTGGATAGGCACCGGATACGAAGAATTACGTCAACGGGTAGGAGCGACGGGTTGAGGTTCCGAAACCGCTGGGTTCTAGGAGCGAGTGCCGTGGCCGTCGCTATCATTG
>CAUZKS010000263.1:0-3302 GCA_963580625.1 Dehalococcoidia bacterium
AGTTTCTGACGCAATGCGGAGCCCTGCCTGTGACACTTGGCAGCCGGATTCTTCGTGCCGAGACGGCGGCCATCGCAACTTTAGCTGCGGTGCTGTACGAACTCGGAGATCTTGAAGCACCTTGATATACAGGGGAGACTAAGCATCTTTCCGATTTCGTTAACGCGTCGACTCCGTCTCCGAAACGGGTGCACGTGTCATAAGTCCAGCGATCGCCGATTTTGGGTCTAGCTCCCCGTCCAGCACGGCCATTGTCACTCTGGCGATCGGCATATCCACGCCGAGAGACTCTGCGACGGTAACCGCGGCGTGCGTCGTCTTTATGCCTTCTGCGACCTGGTCCATCCCGGCGACGATCTCGGCGACTGAACGGCCCTTTGCAAGCTCCTGGCCTACGAACCGGTTCCGGGACAACCCGCTGTAACAGGAGGTGACCAGGTCGCCCATTCCAGACAGCCCGGCGAAGGTCTCCGCCTGCGCTCCCATCGCCACACCGAGGCGCGTGATTTCGGCGAGTCCTCGTGTCACGAAAGCCGATTTGCTGTTGTTCCCAAGGCCGTGACCATCGATGAAACCTGCGCCGATGGTGATGACGTTCTTGAGTGCGCCTCCAAGTTCGACACCGATCAGATCAGAGCTGGTGTAAACCCGGAATACGCTTGAGTTCAGGATGCCCTGGACCGTCGCTGCGGCCGACTCATCGGCATGCGCGACCGTTGTGGTCGCTGGCTTGCCCTCGGCGATCTCCAGCGCCAGGTTCGGGCCGGAGAGCGCGCCGACATCGTTCCGCCCTAGCGCTGTCCCGACTAGCTGAGACATTCGCTGACCGGTGGCCTCGTCGATGCCCTTGGTGGCGCTGATAATGATTGCGTCACCGGATACGGATGAAGCGAGCCTTGTAGCGTTTTCGGTAACCGACGAGGACGGTACGGCCAGCAACACCAGTTCGGCACGCCCAAAGGCCTCCGACGTGTCCGCAGTGACCTTCAATCCGTCCGGGAAATCGACTCCGGGTAGGAACCGATCATTTCTCCGGGTAGTCCTCAGAAGATTGGCATCGGCTTCGGTTCGTGCCCATATGGTGACGTCGTGGCCGGAGCGGCCAAGTAAAATAGCGAGGGTCGTGCCCCAGCTTGTCGTTCCTACAACTCCGACTTGCGCCATGTGGAGGTTCCTAGCTCTCGCGTGTACGGGCGCGGCTAGGTCTGCCGGGCTCCGTCACCGGTTTTTCGGCGCCCGATATCAGACGGCGGATGTTTTCCGTGTGCCTGATGAATATTACCAACGAACCGCCTACCGAGAAGACGGCGTATTCCATTGGCACCAGTCCGATTACACCGAGTATGACGATGGTGACGCTTCCGAGTGTGGTGCCGAACAGCGATCCGATCGAGACGTATTTCGTGATGGTAACGACGAGCCATCCTACGGCGGTGATGCCCGCCGCGACCGGCGACAGCACAATCATTGCGCCCCAGCCCGTCATCACGCCTTTGCCGCCCCGGAAGCCTGTGAAGACGGGCCAGCTGTGGCCGACGATGACGGCGACGCCAGCAAGCGCGAGCGCATATTCGTTGTTGTCCGTGGCTGCCCAAGCGATGCCAACGGTCACGATGCCTTTGGCGATGTCGAGCAGCACGACGGAAGCGGCGGGGATCTTTCCAAGTGTCCTGTAGACGTTCGTGGAGCCGGTGCTACCACTTCCGTAGCGACGTATGTCCACGCCCCGAACCAGCTTCCCGACCAGTAATCCGGTCGGAAATGCTCCCAGTAGATAGGCGACGATTAATGATCCCGCGAACAACACGGGTTCCATCAGGCTCCTCCTACGAACCGTAATCGTAACGGGCTGCCATCAAATCCGAAAGCGTCACGCAAACGGTTATCGAGATAACGACGATACGAGAAGTGGATTAAGTCCGGGTTTGCCATGTGAAAAGTGAACGTAGGAGGGCCGGTTCGTGTCTGGGCAACCTTGCGCAGTCGTACACGCCGATACCCCCCTCTGGGGGGTGGGTGGGCGCCGAGTGCATCAATCACTACCCGTGTGAGATCGCCGGCCGGGATCTTTTTCGTCCACTCAAAGTAGGTCGCGACTGTGGCCTTCAAAAGCCGGTCCAGCCCGCGGCCGGTCAGCGCCGATGTGAACACGATCGAGGAGTTCGGGAGAAACTTGAAGCGATCCCGAATCTCTTCCCTCGCCTCTTCCTGAGTTAATTTTAGTTCTCTCGAAAGGTCCCATTTGTTGACGACCACAACCAGACCACGCGCTGAATCGGCGGCGTATCCTCCCACGTGCAGGTCCTGAGCGGTGACGAACTCGGTCGCGTCCAGGACTATCAGCGTAGTGTGTGATCGTTCGATAGCCTGGATGGTCCGCAACGCACTGTATTTCTCTATGCCCTGCTCGGTCTTGCCGCGGCGTCTCAGTCCGGCTGTGTCGATGAACCTGAGGTCCATTTCTGTTCCGTCGTCGACGTAGTGGTATCGGCTGTCGACCGAATCTCTTGTCGTTCCGGGTATGTCGCTCACCAGAGCCCGCTCTTCGCCGGTAAGCGCGTTAAGTAGTGCAGATTTGCCGACATTCGGGCGGCCGACGATGGAGATCCGGACATCTTTCCCGAACTCTTCCTCGTCTTCCCCGACCACGCTGGTCATCACGGCTTCCATGAGATCCGAGATGCCGATGTTGTGATAGGCGCTGATTGGAATCGGATCGCCCAAATCCAGTTCGTATGCCTCGACCGCGTCTTGTTCCCGCTCAACGGTGTCTGCCTTGTTGGCGGCGAGGATCACGGGCTTGTGGTATCGGCGGATCAGGTTTGCGGCGTCGCGGTCAGCGGTGGTCAGGCCCTGGCGTGTGTCGGTGACGAAGATCAGGGAGTCGGCTTCGTCCAGCGCTTTCAGGACCTGGGACTGCATGTCTGGCCAGAAGATGTCTTCACTGTTGCCTTCGATACCGGCGGTATCGACCAGAATGTAAGGCTCTTCTTTCCATTTGGCGTCTGCGGAGACCCGATCGCGAGTCGTTCCGGCGATATCGCTGACCACGGCAATGCGCTCACCGGCGAGCCGGTTAAACAGTGTGGACTTGCCGACGTTTGGCCGGCCCACTATGGCGATTACCGGGATTGCCACGGCATCAGGCTCCGGAGAACAAGAAGTGTAGAAGGCCAGCCTGCGCGTGAAGACGATTTTCGGCCTGATCGAACGCGATCGACCTTGGATCTGTCAACAGACCGTCCGAGATCTCCTCGCCCGGGTGCGCCGGCAGGTCGTGCATGAAGCGGACCCCTGACGGG
>CAUZKS010000264.1:0-3298 GCA_963580625.1 Dehalococcoidia bacterium
GACGATGAGGTCCACCTTCCGGCGAGACCGCCAGGCGGCGATTAATCCGGCGCCCAGCCCGCCCCATACGGCGAGCCCGAGGACCGGACCAAGACCCCAGGTCCCGAGTTGCAGTGCTTGATATAGGTATCGGGACGTGTCCTCGTACTGACGTGTGTAGGGAAAGTCGACGATGCGCCGAACCATCTGCCCCTCGCGACCCATGTCCCCCCAGTACTGGTCGAAGTCGATAAACATATAAGGCTGGGCGATGAACAGCGCCAAAAAGGCCGCGCCACCAGAAATCAGACCGCCGATAACAAACGTGCGGATCCTGATTCGATCTGTCCAGAACCCTGGAGCAAAGCCAAATCTGTCGCCCGGTATCGAGAACGCATAGATCAGGTGTGAGGTAGCGACCGCTAGGACCAGGGGGGCAGCGGATGCCTTGGTGGCGATCGCCAGAGCGAACAGCACGCCGGCAATTGCGGTGTCTCTACGGCTGCCGGTGTGTGCGACGCGGGCGGAAACCAACAGCGTCGCCACGATGAACATGGCGAGCATCGTGTCGACGGCGAAAAAATGGCTGAGCTGGATGTGGATCACCGCCAGCGCGGTGAGCGCCGCTGCCAGCAGACCCACCCGGCGTCCGTACCAGCGTGCCCCGAGGGCGAACACCAACAGGATCGTGACCGTGTCCGCCAGAGTGGAGATCACGCGGCCGGGAATACGGAGTTCAAACAGATCCCAGTCGATCACTGGGGAGGCCACGGCCTGAACCGTGCGTAACGTATAAAGCGGGAGACTCCCGTAGTTGAACCACCCGGGGTTGAGCGGACTGTCTTCTGCCGAGAACAGATCGCCAAACTCGCCACCGGACGAAGGAAAGTCGATCCGTTCGGTCTGCATCAATATGGCCCGCTCGTCGGGATGGAACAGGCCACCATCATCCCAATCGATGCCGTATAGCCGCAGCCCGAGCGCCAACAGGACGATCAAGCCAAGTAGCCACGCCGTTGTCCGAGCGGACGGCCCCGGCCGCGCCGCGCCCGCGATACATGGCGCGCTTTCGGCCCGTTCGGCCGATTCACTTTGGGGCGTTGATTGCATGGCGATCGATTTTAAGGGCGTGCACGCCCGCGAGAAGTGTTTAGCGCCATCAGTTTCCCTGATGACATAGTGGGAAGGATGTTTGGAGCAGTCGTTTGTCTGGGATGTTGAAGTTATACGTGACCGTTGATTCCATGGACATTTATGCACGAAGGCGCCGTGTCAATGCCACTTCAGACATCCATTGACCGGACTCGTGACCGGGCCTAACGTTAGAACTTCCGAGAGACAGTACCGGGATCATTCCTAGAATTATTTAGGGACATCGTGGGCGGATCGTTGGCTCACATGAACTACAACTCAGGCTGTACGCGACGCCTGCGCCACCATCTCAAACTGGAGTCTTGATGACTGAAACCGGGTCCATACAGCCGCCGTTCGAGAGGACGGTTCTTGACTCAGGGGTCCGCGTGTTGACCAGCAACATGCCGCACACAGGAGCCGTCAGCATCCAGGTTCTCTTCGGCGCCGGTTCTCGCTACGAGACGGACGAACTGGCCGGTTCATCCCACCTTTTTGAGCATTTGCTTTTTAAGGGCACGACCAAGCGCCCAACCCCCAAGGAAATCTCGGAAACTATCGAGGGTGTTGGCGGAATCCTGAACGCGTACACGGACCGTGAAGCGACCGGTTACTGGTGCAAGATCGCCCTTACCCACTACAAAGATGGGCTGGACGTCCTGCTGGACATGATCCGAGACCCTCTTTTCAGGGAAGAGGACATCGAAAAAGAGAAGAAGGTCGTCTTCGAAGAGATCAGGGCCTCACATGACTCCCCGGAAGCGACCGTGGACATGATGATGGATGATCTGCTGTTTCCGTCACAGCCACTGGGGCGTGATATCGCTGGCAGTGTGGAGTCGGTAGAGGCGGTCAGTACTGAGTCGTTACAGGAATATCTGCGAACTCAATACGTGGCCGGGAACACGATCATTTCGTTGGCCGGAGCCATCGACCACGATCAGATTGTTGCCGATGTGGCGGAGCTGATGGACGGCTTCCATGATGGCGAACCGGCGCCGATGTTCCCGTTTGTGGACAACCTCAAAGGACCGAGCCTGCGCCTACAACACCGGGATACCGAGCAGGCGCACCTGTCGCTCGGCCTCCACGGTATCGCGGCCGACGACCACGACCGCTACGCGCTCAGGCTGCTCTCCACAATTTTTGGTGGTTCGATGAGCAGTCGTTTATTCGAAGAAGTGCGCGAGAAGCGCGGTCTCGCTTACTCAATCCACGCGGGACCAGCGCATTACAAGGATGCTGGCTCGTTCCAGATATCTTCTGGAGTCGACCCGAAACGAGCCACCGAAGCGATCAAGGTCATCATGGACGAGGTGATCAAGCTCCGTGACGGCGTCACGGAGCTTGAATTTGCCAAGTCAAAGGCACTGACCAAGGGCCGGATCTTGATGGGGATGGAAGAAAGTAGATCCGTAGCCGGTTCGATCGGTTCACAGGAGCTGCTTCTGGGAGAGGTGAAATCAGTCGACGACGTTATCGCTGAGTACGACGCGGTCGAGATCGATCAACTAAAGGCGATAGCCAATCGGTTAATTGACGAAAACAAACTGGTACTTGCGGTGGTTGGACCGTTCGACTCGGAAGACATATTCAGGCCGTTGCTGACCTTTTAATCAGGGTAAATACCGCGGGAAGGTCAAAAAACCGGTCTTCAATTCCCGCGAGAACAGGTTTCGATAACCGCTAGGGATCCGGCGGCCTGTCTGTTTACCGTGTCCCCTATGGACATGCGACAACCAGCCCACCCGAGGCATCGATGGGACGCTGAAAGCATTCGTGCTTTACGGCTGTTTCTGGATGTATCTCAAAGCGTATTTGCCAACTACCTCGGCGTACGACAACAAACAGTCAGTGAATGGGAGACCGGCGTATACCGTCCCCGTGGAGCGTCTGGAACGCTGCTCTCGTTGATAGCAGAGCAGGCCAATTTCCGGTACTCCGGACCGCCGTCAGTTGAGCGTCAGCCGATGCCAGCCTTCTCTTCCGGACAACCAGGGCCAGCGAAGTTCCCGGCCTCCCGTGGCGGAGATGCCCCGCAGCGACCGCCGTCATCTTCCGTGGCCCCGGGTCGGGTGACCCGTGTCGTGGGTGATCGTGATAGCGGCTCTCGGGGATACATTCCGTACGTGCCGCCGGCACTTCGGACTTCGCCGAGGCCCCAGAACTTTGGCGGCCTAACAGGTCG
>CAUZKS010000265.1:0-3290 GCA_963580625.1 Dehalococcoidia bacterium
CGGCTGCCCGCACGTCGCGTTCAGCCTAGAGTCAGTCGCGCTGCTCCCTCTCTCGTCGAGGGCGCACGCCACATTGCTATCCTGCTTTGGTGAAAGTTGGAGCTTTTACTTCGGCAGAACGCCGAGGGTCAGCGGCAAGTCTCAAAAAAGTAGAGCGGATTTAATCCTACACTCTTTTTCCCATATCCGTGTGGATATTGTTATCAAGAGCTAACGACACCGTTCACAGCAAGCTGCCGCACGGTATGCCCACCTCTCCGCCCGCGCACTCGGCGTTCGGAGTTCTGCAGGTTCTGTCGGGTTGATCGTCGACCTGGCACAGGACTCACATGCCCATCTACCGTGGCTACCGATTCCCGCCGGACATCATCAGTCACGCCGTGTGGCTCTATCATCGATTCGGGCGCAGTGTCCGGGACGTCGAAGACCTTCTCGCCGAGCGCGGGATCACCGTCACGTACGAAACGATCAGACAGTGGTGCCTCACGGTCGGCCGCGAGTACGCTCGGCGGCGGCGGGCCCGACGCGGACGCCAGGGCGACACATGGTATCTCGATGAGGTCTTCGTGCGGATTCAGGGCCGCCAGCAGTACTTGTGGCGTGCGATCGACGAGGACGGGAACGTCATCGACATCCTCGTCCAGCCCCGGCGGAACCGGCGAGCCGCGATCCGCTTCTTTCGCAAGTTGTTGAAGCGACAGGGCGGGACGCCGCGGCGACTCATCACCGACAAGCTGCCCAGCTATGGAGCCGCCTTGCGCATCGTGATGCCGTCGGTCGTCCATCGCACGGACCAGTACGCGAACAATCGCGCCGAGGTCTCCCACGCATCGACGCGACAACGTGAACGGCAGATGCGCGGCTTCGAGTCCGCCAGGCAGCTCCAGTGCTTCGCGTCAGTCCACGGCGTCGTCCACAATCTCTTCCGAGTCGGCCGTCATCTGCTACGAGCCGATCATCCTCGCCTCCTCCGTACGCGCGCGTTCGGCGAGTGGGATACGGTGGCGTGTGTCTGCTGACCCAGGGCCGACGACCCGACCCGGCTCGGGCGAGCAGCGCCGTCCTTGATCAAGTTGACAGCACCGTTCCATGTCCAGCCAGACATGGCTCGAGTAGCTTCTATCAGGCGGTTCGGTCGAGTGTGGAGCCGTGTGTGTTGGAGGATATCGTCGAAGTGGGACCCGCGAATCGACCATCGGGTGTCCTCGAACGAGCGGCTCCGCTCAGTTCAGCCCCATCCCGATCACGAGTCCCATCGCGATCCCGACGGCCACGAAGATCGAACCCACCACGATGCCAACGGCGACATTGCCCTTGGCCAACTCGTCGTGCGCATCGAACGGGGTGAGCCGGTTGAACACCCGGAACGCCACTGCCATGGACACGATGGCGAGTGCAGCCCCCAGCATGGCGTAGGCGACGTTGAGCAGGATGATCGTCAGTTCCATTACCGCAGCACCTGCTTGATGCCGAAGATGCGGTCGATGTACATGAGCGTTTCGTTGCTGCGACGTCCCGTGACTTCCGGTAACGCTTGGGTGATCGACTCCCACACGGTGCCGTCCAACCCAAGCTCCACGGCGACGGCACGCGCCCGGCGGATGCTCGACCGTCCAGCATTGTAGGACCCGAACATGAACTTCAGCTGCTCGATGAGCGGCTGAACCGCCTCCCACGCCACGAAGTTCTGCCGGTCGTACCAGATCCCCGCCGCGATGTTCCAGCGTGGATCGTTGATGCGGCCTGTGATGGCCGGGTTCCGACGACGAATCTCCTCAAAGGTGGGCGGCATGATCTGCATTACACCGACGGCTCCACTCGGAGACCGTGCGTCCTCGTCGAGGGTGGACTCGGCCAGCGCCTGGGCCTTGAAATAATACCAGTCGAACCCGACACCGAAGAACCGCTTACTGTACTTAGAGAAATACTGGTCGTAGGTGGTCACCCGATTGTAGCGGGCGAACGCCTCCAGAGCATCCGGTGCAGCGGCGCGTTGTTGACCTTGCACAATCGCCACCGACGTCGTCGCGAGAACCCCGAGCGCCGCCACGACAGACCAACGATGCCGGCCGAGGTTGAACTGCGCCTCAGCATCCCCTGCCTCCGCACGCACCCGCAGCGCATCGATCAACGGCGTCTGCGCCTGCACCGGCACACACAGTGCTGGCGCGGTCAGCACAGCGACGACGGCAACGATCCGGGCGGCGTGCGTCATGCGGGTCTCTTGGCTCAAGACGATGTGATGTCGGACCCCATCAACCTTATTGAGGAGGGAATGGCGGGAGGGAAATGGGATCAGGGACAGGTCCCAGGGTGTCAATACTGCAATTCGGCAACGCCTTCTGTATCTTCGCTACGCCCGCGTCGGTGATCTCCTGGCTGTAAGGGAGATAGAGAGTCTCCAGCGCCGTCAACCCCGCAAGATGCGCCAGGCCCGCGTCAGGGACCTGGCTGTAAGAGAGATCGAGTTCCTCCAGCGCCGTCAACCCCGCAAGATGCGCCAGGCCCGCGTCGGTGACCTTGCGCATGCCGAATCCATGGGGGAGGAACACCCCTACAACCTCCCCTTGTTCGTTTTGGCTCACGCGACCCCCGAGCGTCTCCACCAACGTCTCCAACGTCGGAGAAGGCGCCTGTTCCTGCTGCGCCGTGATCGGCGGACTGAACGACACCGTGGCAATGGCGACCGCGATCAGACGTGCGCAGTGATGGGCCATAACGCCTCGAGTCTAGCGCGGTGTGCCGGGCGGTTCAACGGGGAGGGAGGTTACGGATCACGCGGGTGCGCGGTGTCCCCTCATTGAGGAGGCGGTGGCGGAGGTGCAGGCGGTGCCCCGTCGTCTATCTGAACGTTCGGAAGCGCTTGGTTCGGCGTCGATCTGTTACCACTGGGTTACCACAATGCCGCTATGGCTCGCGCGAGCTGACAAGCTGAGCGGCTATAAAGTTCTGGTTTATATGGCTTTAGAAGTGGTGCCGAGGGGCAGAATCGAACTGCCGGCACCATGATTTTCAGGTTTGTGCGAAAGCCGATCACAACAGATCAGACCGCGACTTTACAGACGGATCCTGATCAGACCCGATCAGAAGAGGACGCTACATCCGGAATCTGTCGCACATCGTCGCACAAAACGCGCGCCGGTCCACTGGCAAGGGAGGGCAACAGGGCGCGGACCAGTACGCGAACAATCGCGCCGAGGTCTCCCACGCATCGACGCGACAACGTGAACGGCAGATGCGCGGCTTCGAGTCCGCCAGGCAGCTCCAGTGCTTCGCGTCAGTCCACGGCG
>CAUZKS010000266.1:0-3289 GCA_963580625.1 Dehalococcoidia bacterium
CAACGCCGAGATCGTCAAGCAGGGCTACGGGCACGCCTACACGCAGTTTCCATTCAGGTATCTAGGCCAGTTTCAGGGCTATGAACGTGAGGCCCGAGCAGCAAGGCGTGGACTGTGGGCTGAAGCGCCAGCCGTCACACGTCCAACCGGCGACGCCGACGTGCGTGTGTGGGTAAACACCTCGTCCAGTGTGTATCACTGCCCGCGGACGAAGTATTACGGGAAGACGAAAGCAGGGGCGTTCATGAGACAAGACGAGGCACAGCGGGGCGGGTATCGGGCCGCTGCCGGTCTAGTGTGTCAGTGAATTGATCAGGTCAACGCCCCCCCAGACCTCCTCGTATTTCCAGCCCAGCACATCCCGCGCCAAACGCCGCCAGAACCCTTCACGTGTACGTCGTCAAATCAATCCGGACCAATGCGCCTGTTTCGTAAGAGAGACTTCCTGCCGGTTCACCGCCCTGCGCGGTGTGCGTAGATTCTCACGTTTGCGTTGTGCCAGTGTCCTCCGTTTGACCTGTGCCCGTCGGGCGAGGATCGCCGGTCGTCGCCCGGCGTAGGCGTCGGCGGGCGTCACGTTGTCGAGCGCCTCGTGCAGGCGCCGATGGTTGTAGTACTCGACGAAGCGCGTGATGGCCCGCTCGAGCTCCCAGGGGCTGTAATACTTTTCGAGCTTCACGCTGTTCTTCATCGACCGGTGATAGCGCTCGATCTTGCCTTGCGTCATCGGGTGATACGGCGCCCCGCGGGTGTGGGTGAGCTGGTGGGTCTCGAGATACGTGGCCAGCTCTGTCGACACGTAACATGGCCCGTTGTCGCTCAAGAGCCTGGGCCGGTGCTCGACCCGGACCTGGTCGACACCGGTCGCCGCCCGGGCCAGGTCCAGCGTCTCCGTGACATCAGACGCCTGCATCGAGGTGCGCAGGGTCCAGGCCACGATGTAGCGGGAGTAGTCATCCAGCACCGTCGACAGGTAGTACCAGCCCCAGCTCACGACCTGCAGATACGTGAAGTCGGTCTGCCAAAGTTCGTGCGGTCGCCGGGTTGGATGCTGAAACGTCTTCGCCGCCGACAGCACCACGTAGGCGGGACTCGGAATCAGGTCGTAGGCCCTGAGGATGCGATAGACGCTCGATTCCGAGAGAAAATGCCCCTCGCGGTCCGTGAAGTGCCACGCCAGCTCACGCGGCGACTGCTCGGGGTCGGCCAAGGCGGCGTCGACCACGCGCTGGCGCACCCGCGGGGGAATGCGGTTCCAGACCCGCCGGCGGGCGCCGGGCTGCGGCTCGAGTCCCGCCCGCCCCCGCTGCGTGTACCGGCGATACCACGCGTAGAAGGTCGATCGATTGAGTCGCAGTTCGCGCAGGGTCTGCCGCACGGACAGGTCCGAGCCCTCCACGAGCCCGATGAGTTCGACCTTCTCGCCCGTCGTGCGCCTCATGTACCGGCCTCCGAGTCGAAGCCCGTCACGCTTTTTTTGAGCAGGCGGTTCTCCAGCACCAGTTCGGCCACCACCTGCTTCAACTCGGCGACTTCTTTCCGCACGTCGGCCACCTCCGTCGACGTCGCCTCACGCGTGGTGTCCCCCAGCAGCCGCTTCTTGCCTGCCTCGAGAAATTCCTTACTCCACCGATAGTAGAGATTCGGATTCAAGCCTTCGCGGCGACACAGCGTCGCGATGCTCTCTTCACCCCGCAGCCCCTCCAGGACGATCCGAATCTTCTCCTCCGCCGAGAACCGGCGCCGCGTCTTCCGCCGAATATCGCGAACCACTCGTTCCGCTGACTTTGCTTGGCTCATTGGGACCTCCTCCCCTGGCTGCAAAGTCTCTCTTATTTCAGACCCTCATTTGGTCCACATCTATTTGACGCCTAACAGTCTCTTGCCCGTTGACCGACGGCGACGGCCTCAGCGGTCTTCCCGTCAAGAATCGTGCAGACGCGATGGTGAATTACCCTTGGGCTGTCCTGAGCCCGAACCGCGGCGGACATGGCGAAGAAGATGCCTATGGCAACTACGGACAAGACAACGGGCGTGCTGCGGTGCATGTTGCGTTCCTTTCCGACCGTGTGTAATCGGCCTACGGTTGACGATGGAGACATTAGGCCACCTCGGTTGCGACGATGTGATGTAGGACCCCGATCCTACCGCTGGCTGGCAGGCGGTTCAATGTGAGAACTTACGGCTCACGCGGGTGCGCGGCGTCCCACTCGTGGGCGAGTCATTGACCCTTGGCGAGGAAGCTGATCAGTTCGGCGTTGACGATATCGGGTGCCTCTTCATGCGGGTTGTGGCCAACGCCCGGGATGAGGAAGACCTCCGCGTTAGGGAGGATCTCGACCGCCCGCCGAGCGTGCTCGGGAAAATTCGGCCCGTCGATCTCGCCGCCGAGGACCAGCGTCTTCGTCCGGATGTGGGGCCAGTCGTCCACCACCGTGTCCATCGAGCGTAGGTTGCCGCCGAGCCGGCGCACGTACCTGAGTCGCGGCCAGTCGCCGCTCAGCCGTTGCCCGTGCCGAATGCGGAGATGATCCAAAAACTCCGGCTTCCACTTCACGTAGCGCCGCATTTCCGTCCGCACGTCAGCTTCGTACGCACGCTGCAGGTCCGGGTCGGCATCGATCTCGCCGTCGAACGGGCGGAACCCTCGTCCCGCCCGACTGTCGGTCAGGCCGATCTGATTAATCGTAACCAGATGCGTCGTCATCTCGGGGTAGAGAAAGGCGAACCGAGTGGCCATTTGACCGCCGATCGAGTGGCCGACGATGGCAGCCTCCGAAACGCCGGCGTGCTCCATAAGCCGGGCCGTGTTAGACGCGTGTAGGCTCATACTGTATGGAAGGATCGGCTTGGACGACTTACCCCAGCCTAAACGGTCCTTCACGATGACCCGGTAGCCTTCGTTGGTGAGGGCCTCGATCTGCTTCTCCCAGTACCAGCCGTAGTAGCTGCCCCCGTGGTGGAAAACCACGGCGCGGCCGTTCGCGGGCCCCACCGGCGCGACGTCCATGTAGGCGATCCGTACGTCCTGGCCATAGACCCTGAAATTCATGAACTCGACCGGATGGGGGTACTCGATTGCCTCCATGTTGATCGAGATGGGCCCCCACTCGGCCGGCGGCTCGGATGGCGGCTGATGGGACTGAGCTGAGAGCGAGCCCGCCGGGACGAGAACCAGCGCGGTCAGAAGTGACAGCGCCACGGGAAACTGGGTCAGGGCTTGGCGTTCGATGGTCATCGGTCCTCCGATTCAGTCCTACACACCACAAGGATGTCGATGTAGACGCCG